>DATHSX010000475.1:0-1909 GCA_035463935.1 Acidimicrobiia bacterium
AGACGGTGGACCCGGTCAGCGGTGGGTCGAGGAGGACCGCGCCGGAATACGAGGAGACCAACTCGTCGAGGATTTCCAGGTCGGTGCGGCCCTGGGCAATCCGCTGGCGAATCAGGTCCATCATGTCGCGGGCGGTTTGCGAGGGCGAGTCGGCGATCGATTCGCCCTGGCACACGGGGCATCTGATCTGGGATCCGATCAGGCGGGCGCGATCCTCCACCGGATCGGGGGCGGTGAGCACGGACACCGCGAGGAATGCGGCGAGGAGCCCGATCGCCAGCCAGCCCAGTCGGTTTCGATACTCACCCAGGAGGGGACGGCGGGTGGTGGATCGCTCAGACACCGGCCCGGACCTCGCTCGGCCGGGGGTGGCGCCGGGTCAGGGCCAGGGACCAGGCTCCGCCGGCGGCGGTGGTCAGACCCCCCACCCAGAGCAGCCAGATCCCGGGGGAGGTGTTGGCCCGGAGCAAGATCCCGGCCGGGTCGATGTCGATCAGCGTCAGGTAGAGGTCACCCGCCAGGCCCGAGTGCACGGCCGGAGTGGTGATCCCCGAGGTGTCGGTGCCAAAGAAGTTGGCGCGCGGCCGCAGAGTGGTGACCAGCTCGGAATCGCGGCGTACGTCGATCGTCGCCCCCTCCACTCTCCGATGGGCCTCGGTGTGGAGGAAGGGAGACCGATAGACGAGGTCATAGCCGGCGAAGCGGGCGACATCGCCGGGGACCATCCTGACCTCTGTTTGCAGGCCCAGGTTGGCCGCCAGGGCCATCCCGACGGCCAGCAGGGCCACGCCGCTGTGCGACATCTGCCCCGCCCAGAATCCGGGGTCCGCTCTGAGCTGGCGGCCGACCTCGGGGGCAAGCTTGCCCCCCCGGGCTCGAGCGGCACGAGCGGCGCGGTCCAACAGCTGGGTGATTGCGGCGGCGAGGATGAAGGTTCCGAGGACGACGGCCAGCACCACGTAGCCGACCCGGGTCGTGGTGATCACGGTGAGGGCCCCGGCCAGCAGGCCGATCTGGAGCGGCAACCGTAGCCGGGCACCGACCGCGACCGGGTCGGCCCTCTTCCAGGGCAGCAGTGGCCCCACTCCCACGGCCAGCAAGAGCCCGAACGCCAATGGCACGCCCAGGCGGTTGAAGAAGGGCTCCCCCACTGAAACCCGGTCTCCGCTCAAGGCCTCGACGACGATGGGGTACAGGGTGCCGGTGAGGACGATGAAGGCGAAGGTCGTCAGCAAGAGGTTGTTGAGCAGGAACCCACCCTCCCGGCTCACCAGCGAATCAAGACGCGGGGACTCCGCCACCAGGTGAGAGCGAGCGGCAAACAGGGTGAAGGATCCCGCCAGGACCAGGAAGAGAAAGCCCAGCAGTACCGGGCCGATGGCCGACTGGGTAAACGAATGCACGGAGGCGACGGTCCCCGAACGGGTGAGGAAGGTGCCGAGGATGGTGAGGGCAAAGGCGGAGATCACCAGCACGAAGTTCCAGGCCTGGAGCGAGCCTCGCCTGACCTGGACCAGGGCCGAATGGAGAAAGGCGGTGGCGACCAGCCAGGGCATGAAAGAGGCGTTCTCGACCGGATCCCAGGCCCAGTAGCCACCCCAGGACAGCACCTCATACGCCCACCAGCCGCCGAGGACGATTCCGATCGTCAGGAAGGTCCAGGCCACGAGGGTGGACCGGCGGCTACGCCGGAGCCATTCCACGCCGGGGAGGCCCTGGGCCAATGCCGACATGGCGTAGGCGAAAGGGACGGTGAGCCCCACGTAGCCGAGATAGAGCAGCGGTGGGTGCACCGCCATCAGGATGTGGTTCTGCAGTAAAGGGTTGGGACCGGGACCGTCCGGGGGGGCGGTCACCGCTGCCCAGGGCCATGGACTAGAGGCCTGACAGCCGCTGGTGAAAGCCTCGA
>DATHSX010000476.1:0-4414 GCA_035463935.1 Acidimicrobiia bacterium
CTACGACCCCGCAATGCCCCTTGACGAGTCACTCGAACAGGTCACGGCCGCCCTGACGCCGCTGGCCGCGGAATTGCGGACCCAGGCCGCGCCTTTCGCCGAGGTGGGAGTGACCCTGGCGGCGCTGGGCGAGTCGGTGTCGGCGGTGGGAGAGGACCTGGCCGTGATCGGTGCCGAAATCGACAACTCTCGGTCCGTACTTGACAGATACGAGGCGGCGGCGGCGGAGGCCACCAGCCTGGTGGCCGATCTGCGCACCAATCTCGACGGGCAGATGACCTTGATGCGATTCCTGATCGCCGGTCTGGGGGTGGTGGCCCTGGTCATGATGACAGTTCCCATATCTCTAGGCCGAGAAGCTGTCGCCCAGACACCGATCGACCAGACACCAATCGACCAGACACCGATCGACCAGAGACCGATCGAAAGGAGCTGAGTCATGGCATACATCGCGGAAGCTCCAGGCCCGCTCTCCAACGAGGTCGAAGCTATGTACGAGCAGGAGCGCGAATTTTGGGGATATGTACCCAACTACGCCCAACTATTCAGCCAGCGGCCCGCGGTCATGGCGGGATGGAAGCATCTGATCGACTCGATCCGCAGCGGTCTCGATCGCCGTCAGTACGAACTCATCACGTTGGCGGCCGCCAGGGAATTGAAATCGAGCTACTGCTCCCTCGCCCACGGCAAGGTCTTGGCGGATCGATTCTTCACTGCCGAAGAGGTCGGAGAGGTCGCCCGGGGAAGCGGCCCGCTCACTGCCGCCGAGACGGCTCTGACCTCATTTGCCCGCCAGGTGGCCGCCGACGCCACCGCCATCGGTCAAGCCGACATCGACCGGCTGCGCGACTTCGGGTTCACCGACGAACAGATCTTCGGTTTTGCGGCCGCCGCCGCCGCCCGCTGCTTCTTCGCCAAGCTCCTCGATGCGCTGGGAGCCGAACCCGATACCGAGTTAGGCCTTCTTCCCGAGCCGATGGTCGCAACCCTCACCGTAGGCCGGCCCATCGCCCGGTCCTGAGAACGTCGCCTGGCGGCCCTGGCCCGACCACCCTGGTCGCTCTATACGTGATGCGATGAGTGGGCGGGCCTTTCCCGCTCGTCGGTGACCCGGCACCGTCCTCGACGTTGCGTCTGAGCTGAACGTTGTGGTCGGGTCGTTCTCACGATCGTCTGCCAGACGGCGGTTGCGGGGTGTGAAGACAGTCTGAGTGAGGAGTATCCCGACCGAGACGAGGAGTATCCCGATTGTCTCGCCGAATCCGAGGGGTTCGTCCAGGAAGATCCACGCCAGGACAGCGATCTGGATCAGCATCGTGTTGTTGATCGCCGCCGACTCCAATGCGGAGAGGCGACGGAGGGCGAGATTCCAGAGGGTAAATGCCAGTGCTGTGTTGATGACAGCTAGCCAGCCGATGATGAGCCAGGCACGAGTCGAAATGGTCGGGAACCCTTCTACGACGGCTCCTGCAGTGATGAGGATGGCTGCGCCGACAGCCATGCTCAAAGCCGTGACAACAACCGGCGCGAGATTGGTTTGGCGGTTGACGTGGCGTCCCAGCAGCGAACTGGCAACGTTGGCTCCCAGACCAACCAGTGCTGCTGTCATTCCTGCCACGGTGGCACCAAGATCGCCGGCGAAATAGAACCAGGCTCCGGCTACGACGAGAAGGGTGCCCACTACTTGGCGGTTCGACGAGGCCTCGGCGATCAACCGTCCACCGATCAAGGCCACGAGCATCGGTGTCCAGGACAAGACGAGACCTGTGGTGGCAGCCGGCTGATTGTCGATCGCTACGAACTGGGCACCTTGCGTCAACGCAAAGAACACCAGCCCGAGAACCACAACCTGGATAACAGAAGCTCTGTCCAATCCGACGAGGGTCTGGCGTAGTGAGCTCCGGGACAGCACCCAGCCGATCAAGACCAATGCTGCTAGTCCGTACCGGAGAGCAGCAAAGGTGACCGGCTGGAGAGCCTCCTGGTCGAGTCCCCACCGGATCAACACCCACGAGGAGCTCCATAAGAAAGTGACAAGCAGGGCAATGAGGACGGCCCGAACGGGTGTGGGGTGGGGTTCGCTGGCCATGAGAGCCTCCTTGTCGGCACGCGGTCATTCGTGCCGACCTATCCCCTCGAGGCTTTTGTCCAGTGAGGTGCGAGCCCTGCTCGGGCCTTCTGTGGCGCTCGGACCAGACCCCGGCCTCACAGGCGGGCGGAACCCTAGCCACCCTTCAGTCGACCCAACTGACGGTAACAGAAGTACCAGTGCGGGCACTGCACGAGCGGACACCCCTCAACGCCGCCCTCTACCGCATCGTCCTCACCCGGATGAGCTCCTTCGGAATGGGCCGCTTACACCCCAGACCGAAGCACATCTAGACCTGAGCGAGGGCCTGATCGAGGTCTTCGATCAGATCCTCGGCATCCTCCAGGCCGACCGACAGGCGGACCAATCCTTCGCTGATGCCCACCCGGTCCCGATCGGCCGGGGCCATGTCGGCGTGGGTCATGGTCACGGGGTGGGTGATCAGCGACTCGACCTGACCAAGGTTCTCAGCCAGCGTCCACAGTTTCACCGATCGCATCAGCTTCATCCCCGCGGTCAGGCCCCCCTCCACCTCGAACCAGGCCATCGCCCCGAAGCCGCTCGCCTGACGCTTGGCCAGGTCGTGCTGGGGAAAGGACTCCAGACCCGGATAGCCGACCGCCGACACCTTGGGATGCGCGGCCAGAAAGCGGGCCACCCTCAGGGCATTGTCAGATTGCCGGTCCATGCGCTCGGCCAGGGTCTTCACACCCTGCAGCGTCAGAAAAGCGACCATCGGGGACATGATCGAGCCGGCCGACTTCTGCATGAACCGGAGTTGCTCGTCGTGAGACGGGTCGGCAGCCACCACGGCCCCGCCCAGCGTGGCGTTGTGACCATCGAGATACTTGGTGGTGGAGTGGACTGCCAGGTCGGCTCCCAATTCCAGCGGTCGCTGGTAGTAAGGAGTCAGGAAGGTGTTGTCGACGGCGTGGATCGCGCCCGCGGCCCGGGCCACGTCGGACACCGCTCTCAAATCGGTGAGCTTGAGCGTGGGGTTGGCCGGCGTCTCCGTGAAGATCAAACGGGTGGAAGGCCTGACCGCTTTCGCCACGGTCTCGGCTTGCGAGGTGTCGACAAAGCTGAACTCCAGACCGAAACGGGTGAGGACCCGGGTGGCGAAGCGGTGGGTGCCCCCATAGACGACATCGGAGATGATGGCGTGCTCCCCGGCGCTCATGAAAGCCATCATCACCGCGGCCGTGGCGGCCATCCCGGATCCGTAGGCGGTCGCTCCCACCCCACCCTCGAGGGCCGCCATCTTGTCCTGGAAAGCGGTGACCGTGGGATTTCCCGCCCGGGAGTAGGAGTAGCCCCTGGCCATGTAGTCCTCGACCGAGGTCTGGGCAAAGGTCGTGGCCTGATAGATCGGAGTGAGGATCGCTCCGGTGGTGGGATCGGGGACGACCCCGGCATGGATCTGACGGGTCCGGAACCGCATCTTGCTATGACTCATCCGCGATCAACTGATCGATCGGTTTTCGCAGACCATCCCCCACTGATTGCACCAAGCTGCGCCAGTTTCGGGGCAGCACCCAGGCTGCCCCCAGGAGGAATGCCCCCGCCACGGCCAGCCTGCCAATGGGCGAGTACTCGGCGTCGAGATAGATAGAGACATAGAAACTCTCGGCGAGTTGGGCCGCGAACAGCGCGAGGAGAATCCAGGCCTCCTTCCGGTCCATCCGGCGATTGGCCAGAATCGACACTGCGAACACGGTCTGGGCGGCGGTGACCAGCAACTCGTCGCGCTGCTCGAGCCCCAGCGGGAGGCCGCGGGTCGAGCTCGAGGAGACGGCGAACACAATGGGGAGGGTCCCCACCAGCAGCGTCCATTGATTGACCTTCGAGGACAGCAGGGCCCCGAAGCCGGTCGACGCCTGGAGTCGCCAGGCAAAGAGGGCCGCCACCAGCAGCTCCGGCGATTCCGAGGCCAGCGGCGCCAGCCACTTGACCAGCAGGAACTCGGGTATGCCGTAGGCGTCGCCCATCTCTACCAGGCTCTCGGCAAACGGCTCGGCGCAGGCCAGGATCGCTCCTGCGGCCACTACGAAGAACCCGATGTTGATGGCCCGACGCGTGCGGACCGGAAGCTGGCCGATCATCGCCGCCGGACCCACCAGGTGAGGCGGTTCCGGCGGAGCCTTGGCCAGCCGGATTAGATAGGCCACGTAGATCGCCACCAGCACGGCGGCATCGAGCAGGGTGATGCTCGTCCTCAGGAATAGGAAAAGCCCGTAGAGCGTGGCCAGGCTCAGATAGGCCATGTCGATCGACTGCACCGGCTCCAGATGCACCTCGCGGGCATCGGCTCCGCCCAGGGGGGCT
>DATHSX010000477.1:0-3627 GCA_035463935.1 Acidimicrobiia bacterium
ATTGCTCGACCTGCCGAGAGCGCTCGGGGTGGAGTGGCTCGATCCGGGTCGGGCCGTGACCGGCGACGACCTGCAGGCGGCGGCCGCCCACGGGGGCGTGACCGTGGGGGCCGGGGACTTCGTTTTCGTCCGGACCGGGGCCATGACGGCCGTCCGGGCTCGGGGCGGGTGGGGTGACTACGCCGGCGGCGACGCCCCGGGGCTGGGGTTGGAGAGCGTCGATTGGGTGGCGGAGCGGGACGTCGCGGCCATCGCCGCGGACACCTGGGGCCTGGAGGTCCGTCCCAACCAGACCCCCGACGTCAACCAGCCCTTGCACATCATCTTCATCGTCTACATGGGCCTGTGGCTCGGCGAAATCTTCGACCTGGATCCCCTCGCCGACGACTGCGCCGCTGATGGTGTCTACGAGTTCTTCTTCTGCGGGCCCCCGCTTCCCTTCACCCGGGCAGTCGGCTCGCCCCTCAACCCGATGGCTGTGAAATGAGCTGATGGAAGCTCTCCGCTCCATGATCTTCACCCCCGGGCACCGGCGGGACCTCATCGAGAAGGCGACACGGTCGGGAGCCGACGCGGTGATCGTCGACCTGGAGGACGCGGTTGCGGTGGAGGCCAAGCCCCAGGCGCGGGAGATGATCGCCGACCTGCCGTCCTCGGCTGTTCCCCTCTATGTCAGGGTGAACGGTCCTACCACCGAGTTCATGTGGGACGACCTGGTCGCGGCCGGCCGGGCCGGTGTGAAGGGAGTAGTTATTCCCAAGGCGGAGGACCCTGATCTCCTCGGGGAGATCGACGGGGCCCTGACGGCGCTGGAGATCTCCGCCGGCCACCCGCGCCAATCGATCGGGATCATTCCCTTGATCGAGAGCGGGCTAGGTGTACGGCTGACCTATGAGATGGCCACAGCCAGCGATCGTGTCGAGTCGGTGCTATTTGGTGGGGGCGAGCAGGGTGACCTGGTGGCCGATCTCGGCGTGGAGTGGACTCCGGAGGGGACGGGCCTGCTGCTGGCCCGCTCCCAGGTCCTGTTGTCGGCCCGGGCGGCGGGGATCCAACATCCCCTGGAGGCGGTCTTTATGGACTTTCGGAATCTGGACGCGTTGCGGGTCGAGTGCGAACTGGCCCGGAGGCTCGGTTATGTCGGCAAGGTGGCAATTCATCCGGCCCAGGTAGCGGTGATCAACGACGTCTTCACGCCGGCGCCGGAGGTGGCCGAGTACCAACGAAAAGTCCTGGCCGCCTTCGAGGAGGCGGTGGCGGCAGGCTCCGCTTCGATCGCGGTCGATGGACGGATGGTCGACTATGCGGTCGCCCGGGTGGCCCGGACGATCATTGCCCGGGCCGATGCCGCCGAACGCGCCGCCGCTCGACTTGCTGAGTTCGCACAAGCCAAGGAGGACAAATGACCCGTAGCCGGCACATTCCCGGGGGGGTGGGAGTCGCCGTCATCGGCTGCGGTTCCATCGGCACCCTGCGGGCCCAGATCGCCCATCGCCATCCCTCGGTCGACTATCTGGCGGTCTGTGACATCGTCGAGGAGAGAGCCAGCAAGCTGGCCGAGGCCTGTGAGGCCGACGTCTGGTCCACCGACCCCACCGACATCGTCACGCGCGACGAGGTGGACGCGGTGATCGTGGCCTCAACCGAGGATTCCCATTTCGCCCCTGCCATGGCCGCCCTTCAGGCCGGCAAGACCCTGCTGGTGGAAAAGCCCTTCACCATCCTGCCCGATGAGGGCCAGAAGCTGATCGCGGGCGCCGAGGAGTACGGGATTCGCATCTACACCGGCTTCACCCAGAGGTTTCGCCGTCGTTACCTGGCGATCAAAGAGCACATCAATGAGGGCTACATCGGCGAAGTCACCAGTGCCAAGGCGACAATCTACCTGGCCGAATCGGTGGCGAGGGCGGTGATCTCGCGCGCAGGCACCACCACCCCCTCGATCAACACGATGACGTATCTCTTCGACCTGCTCAACTGGTATCTCGGCGGTGCCTTGCCCCAGTCCGCCTACGCCGCCGGTTCTACCAAGGGTCGGATCTACGAGGAGTACGGCGCCCTCGACTCGACCTGGTGCGTCCTCACCTATCCCGATGGCATGGTCGCCAACCTCGGGGTCAGCTGGGAACTGCCCGACTTCTGGCCCGCCTACGTGGCGTCGATGGACTTCGAACTGTTCGGTCGGGAAGGGACGATCAGCGTCAAGGACGACCACCGGGACGTGCTGATGGCTTCCCGCAAGGCCATCCACTCCCCCTACACCCCCGCCACCACCTCGATGCACGTTGCCATGCTGGGCTCCTACATGCCCGGGGACTGGGCGCTGGGCGAGCACTTCGGAGCGATGCAAGAAGAGACTCACGCCTTCATCAACTCGGTTGGCACCGGCCGCCCCGACCCGATCCTGGCCACGGGGCAGGACGGCCTCGACGTCCTCCATATCTCCCGGGCAGTCGACGAATCCGCCCGCACCGGTCAGATCGTCCCCATCATCTGGGCGCATTAGGCATGGAGCGGTGAGAGCCTCTCTGCTGTCGGGGGTGACCGTCCTCGAACTCGGCCAGGTGATCGCCGGCACTTACGGCGGCACCATCCTCGCCGACATGGGGGCGGAGGTCATCAAGATCGAACCGTTCACCGGGGACGCCGCCCGTAACGCCACCATCGCCCCCCTACGGGGGGAGAGCTCCATTCACCTCTTCATGAACCGGGGCAAGAAGAGCGTCGTCCTCGACCTTAAGAAGGCTGAGGGGCTGGAGATCTTCTACTCGCTGGTCGCGCAAGCCGATGTGGTCATCGACAACTTCCGTCCGGGGGTGATGGCCCGCCTCGGCATCGACCACGAGAGTCTCCGGCAAAAGAACCCCCGGATCATCACGGTTTCGGTCACCGGTTTCGGCGAGACCGGGCCGGCCCGAGATCGGGCTGCTTTCGATCTGGTCATCCAGGCTTACAGCGGGCACGTCGACATCACCGGATATCCCGATGCCTCCCCGGCTCGGGTGGGCATTCCCATCGCCGATCTCTCGGGCGGGATCTTCACGTGCATTTCGGTTCTGGGTGCCCTGGTGGGACGCGAACTCCACGGCGACGGCCATCACGCCGATGTGGCCATGCTGGATTCATTGGTGTCGATGCTCACCTACGACGCCTTGGGCTTCCTCAACGGCAGCCCCGGCGTCGCCCGGCAGGGGACCGCCCATGCCCATATGGTGCCGTGGCAGGCCTTCGCGGTGAAGGACGGCTACGTCGTGGTAGCCGCCCGTGACGAGAAGTTCTGGCGCAACCTGTGCGACGCCATCGGCCGACCAGACCTGAAAGAAGATCGCCGCACGGCCGACAACCGGGCCCGGGTCGAGAACCGCGAATTCGTGGTGCCGATCCTCGAGGAAGCGTTCCTGGCCCGGAGCAAAGCCGAATGGATGCGGATTCTCGACGACTTCGACATCCCGGCGGCACCGGTTAACGACTTCGAAGGCGTGTTTTCCGATCCGCAGATCGCCGCCCGGCACATGATTCGTAGCTATCAGCACCCGACCCTGGGTGAGGTCCGCTATCCACCGAGCCCGGTGAAGTTCAGCGACTGGGACCCGCCCAACCTGCCCGCCCCCATGCTCGGTCAGCACA
>DATHSX010000478.1:0-12406 GCA_035463935.1 Acidimicrobiia bacterium
CCGGCGATTCCGGCCGAACTGCGTTCGGACGACGTCCCTTTCTACGTGAATCCTTCGGGTCGTTTCGAGATCGGCGGACCCCATGCCGATACCGGTTTGACGGGCAGGAAGATCATCGTCGACACGTACGGGGGATATGCCCGGCACGGCGGTGGCGCCTTCTCAGGTAAGGATCCCACCAAGGTCGACAGGTCGGCGGCGTACGCCGCCCGGCACGCTGCCAAGAACGTGGTGGCGGCCGGCCTGGCCACTCGCTGCGAGGTCCAGCTCGCCTATGCGATCGGCCGGGCGGCGCCCTTCTCCATCCATGTCGATACCGCCGACACCGCCACCATCGACCCCGACCGTCTGGAGAAGCTGGTGACAGACTTCTTCGATTTTCGCCCGGCCGCCATTCTCGATCGCTTCGACCTGCGCCGGCCGATCTACCGGCCCACCGCCGCCTACGGGCACTTCGGACGTCCCGAGTTCCCGTGGGAGTCGACCACGGCGGCCGCAGAACTGCGCAGGGCGGCAGAGTCGCTCTGACCCCAGCCGCGCGGATTGTCCCGGCGGTACCGACGTTCGCGGTCGACCAGGGCTTCTGGTACTCCATATCCAATTCCCAAAAGGCATTGCTTGGAGTCGGCTCGATGGTGCGGGTACCGCTCGGTGGCCGCCGGGTGCGGGGGTTCGTGGTGGAGTTGGCGGAACGGGAACCGGACCGGTTACGGCCCGTGGCGGCCGTCTCCATGGAATTGCCGGTATTCGACCATTCGTTGTTGTCCGCGCTGAGCTGGGCGGCGCAGCGATACGTGGCTCCGCTCTCGGTGCTCCTCGAGCGGTCGGTCCCTCCTAACCGGGCTTCGGTGAAGCCCGAGCCCTGGGCCCCCTGCCCGGCGCCGGCCATCCCGCCCCGTCATCCCCTGGCCCCCTTCGCCGCTGCGGGCAGGCATGGACGCCGACCGCCCCTGGCATACGTGACGCGATGGGGCGATCTCGAATGGCTGTCGATCCTGGCCGGGCCGGCACTAACGGCCGGGGAGAGTGCGATGGTCGTGGTGGCTACCGCTCAGGAGGTAGCCCTGCTGGCCGAGGCGGCCCGGCGATTTTTCGCAGACCTGGTCAACCCCGTCGGGCCAGAGATGTCAGACGCCGAGATCACCGCCGCCTGGGCGCGGGCCCAGGTGCCGGGTGGTCTGCTGATCGGCACTCCCCGGGTGGCGTCATGGTCGGTGGCCCGCCTGGGGATGGCGGCGGTGGTCGAGGAAGGCCGCCGTGCCATGAAGGACCGGCAGACGCCCACGGTTTCGGTGCGTGACCTACTGAGGACCCGGTCGGCGGTGGCCGGTCACCGCCTGGTCTTCGTGGGGCCTACCCCCAGCCTCGAGACGCTCGCAGCGGGGGCCACGGTCATCTCGTCCGGACCGAGGGCCTGGGCCCCGGTGGAGGTGGTGGACCGCAGCGAAGAACCTCCGACCACCGGTGTCATCGGCTCTCGCGCCATGAATGCGATCAAGGCGGTGGTGGGACGGTCCGGGCGGGTGTTCGTCTTCGCTCATCGGAGGGGTTATGCCCCGGCCGCCCGCTGTGAGCGGTGCCGGGCCCTGCGACGTTGCCCGCAATGTGGTTCGAGACCCGAGGCGGCTCCGGCCTGCCCCCGGTGTGGTTTCACGCTCGGTTCCTGTCTGCTCTGCGGCCACGACCGCTTTGTGCCGCTGGGGGCCGGAGTGGGGCGGGTAGTGGAGGAGCTTCGCCGGGTGCTGGGGGTCGAGTTGGTGGCGGCCGCTCCCGCCGGTGTTCCGATCCAGGTGGGGAGCGAGGCCGACCTGGCCGGGCTAACGCCCCTCGCTCTGGCGGTGGCGGTTGACCCCGATGGCCTCATCCTGGGCACGCACTTTCGGGCGGCCGAGGAGGCCATGAGGATCCTGGCCCGGCTGGCAGGACGGGTCGGGGGCAGGGGAGCTCGGGCCCTCATCCAGACTCATCTGCCGGAGCACCCCGTGGTGATGGCTCTGCGCAAAGGAGATCCCCTGCCTCTGCTGCAACACGAATTGGGTGAGCGCGAGCGGTATGGCTTCCCCCCGGCCGGCGAGCTCTTGATAGTCGAGACCCGAGGACAAGTCCCCGAGGGAGCTCTGGCCGCCTTGAACGGGGCGGCGGCGGGCGCCACCGTACTGGGCCCCGCCAGCAGGCGGAGTGGGGCCCTGCGCTGGCTCTTGCAGGCTCCCGATCTGACCAGGGCCCGTCACAACCTCCGCGCCCTGGTCCAGCACTGGAGGGACACGGGCGTCACGGTGCGGATCGACGCCGACCCGATCGAGCTCTAGGCGAAGGGCCCGCGCCCTAAGGCACTCGACGGGCACCAGTCGAGCCTGGCCAGGCGGCGGAGCCGCTTAACTACTCGGGATGATCTTTCCCATTCGAGTCTTTGGCGATCCGGTTCTGAGGCTCCCGGCCGCACCTGTCAAGCAGATAGACCAGGGGGTGCGGCGCCTGGTGGAAGACATGATCGAGACGATGTATGACGCGCCCGGCGTCGGGCTGGCCGCCCCGCAAATCGGAGTCTCCCGCGCCGTAGTTGTCTTCGACGCCCAGGACGGCGAAGGGGCCCGGGTACTCATCAACCCGACGTTGGTCGAGACCTCGGGTGAATTCGAGTACGAGGAGGGCTGCCTGTCGGTACCGGGTCACTTCTGGCCGATCATTCGCCCCGGTTTCGCCCTGGCGCGAGGGCTCGACCTCGACGGTCGCGAGGTCGAGTATTCGGGAACGGGTCTGATGGGTCGGGTGCTGCAACATGAGATCGATCACCTCCGTGGCCTCTTGCTGCTGGAGCGCCTCGATCAGAAGACCCGCAAGCAGGCGCTCCGTGATCTTCGCAACCAGACCCTCGGCCTGGTCGAAACGGAGTGAGTTTCCCCCGGCTGCGGACCATTTTTCTGGGCACTCCCGAAGCGGCGGTGCCCTCCCTTGAACAGTTGACGTCGGTCTCCGAGGTAGTGGCGGTGATCACGCGTCCTGATCGGCCCCGGGGCCGATCAGGACAACCCCAATCGTCGGCGGTGAAGCTGGCAGCCGCACGGATGGGCCTGTCTGTTCTCCAACCGTCCGGGTCGGCGGAGCTGACGGCGGTCCTGGCCGATCTGGCACCCCTCGATGTGGCCGTTGTCACCGCCTTTGGGTCATTGCTCCGACCAGAGGCCCTGGCGATACCGCGGCGGGGATTCCTCAACCTCCACTTCTCGCTCCTTCCCCGGTGGCGCGGGGCCAGCCCGGTCACGGCGGCCATCGCGGCCGGTGACGTCGAAACCGGAGTGACGATCATGAGCCTCGACTCCGGCCTTGACACGGGTCCGATCGTGGCGGCTCGGGCCGTGGTCATCGGCCTGGTTGAGAACGGAGGCGAGCTGACCGCCCGGCTGGCCGCCCTGGGCGCCGAGCTGCTCGGCGAGGTCATGGCACCCTGGGCCCGTGATGAGATCGAGGCCTTCGCCCAGCCAGAGGCCTCAGCGACCCTCGCACCTCGCCTCCGGCCGGGCGACCTTCGCCTGGATCTCGACCTGCCCGCTTCCAAACTGGCGCTGCGGGTCCGGGCCCTCGCCCCGCGGCCCGGCGCAACCCTCGAGATCGACGGGCAACGGGTCCGGGTGCTCGCCGCCGACCCGGCGGTGGTCCGTCTTCCCAGGGGGCATCTCGGGCTGGTGGACGATCGCGTCATGGTGGGGACCTCCGCGGCGGCATTGGAACTCCTCACGATCCATCCCCCCGGTCGGAACCCGATGTCGGCCCGGGACTGGTGGCGGGGCACCCGCCGGACCCCGGACACGGCCCGTTGAAGACCGGCGTCGAGCCCCGGATGGCGGCCGCCCGCGTCGTCGGCCGGGTGGTGAGGGAGGGGGCCTGGACCCAGCAGGCGGTTGCCGCCGAAACGTCGGGGATGGGCCAGATCGATCGCAAGCAGGCGGAGGCGCTCGCGTATGGCACCATCCGCCGCCTACCCCGGCTCGATCGAGGCATAGCCGGCGCTTCCCGCCGGGGGCTCGATGACATCGATCGGGGGGTGCTGGATCTCTTGCGGGTCTCGGCCTTCGAACTCTGGTTTGGGAGGGTGCCAGCCCCGGTCGCGGTCAACACCGGAGTCGAGGCAGTCCGGGCTCTTCAACCGAAGGCGGCGGGTTTCGCCAATGCGGTACTGCGATTCGTGGCCAGGGGCGAGCCGGCGGCCGATGCCGCGGAGACGGCCGACCTGCGGCTGGCCCTTCCCTCATGGCTGCTGACCTCGCTCCGCCAGGTTTGGGCCGGCGAGGAGGTGCTGGCTTTTGCCGAGGCGTCCCTGCAAGACGCTCCGATCACTGTTCGGCACCGGCCCGCTCTCCCCGTTCCTCATGGGCAGGCGGTTCCTGGAATCGAAGGCGCTTATGTCGTGGAGCCCGGTGAGGTCGGTGACCACCCCCGTCAGGACCCGGCCTCGATTGCGGTGGTCCTGGCTCTCGACCCCCGACCGGGGGAGAGAGTGGCCGATCTGGCTGCCGCCCCGGGTGGGAAGACCATGCATATCGTCGATGCCGGTGCTTCGGCGACCGTTGCGGTGGATATTCGCCGCAGCCGGGTGTGGCGATCCCGGTCCCGGGTTCCCCAAGCTGCCTGGGTGGTGGGAGACGGCAGCCGTCCACCTCTTCGGGCCCGGAGCTTTGACGCCGTCCTGGTCGATGCCCCGTGTTCGGGGCTGGGAACCCTCAGGCGGCGGCCGGAGATCCGCCATCGGGTCTCGGCGGCCGGGATCGCTCGTCTCGCCGGCGTGCAGAGATCGATGGTGAAAGCGGGGATGAGCCTGCTCAAACCAAACGGCAGGCTGGTCTACTCGGTCTGTACCGTCACCCCCGAGGAGACGGTCGCCATCGTGGCCGGGTTGCCGGCCCAGCCCCCTGTCGGTCTGCCCGGCCGGCGCTGGGGGAACGGCTTGCTCATGGGTCCCCACCTAACCGACACCGATGGCATGTTCATTTCGATCATCCGACCCCCCTGACCCCGCCGGGCCCTGTCGGGATGCCCCGGTACACTCGTTGGGGAATGCCCGATTACCGGATCGCCCCGTCATTGCTCGCGGCCGATTTCGCCCGCCTGGCCGAGCAGGTGGCGACCGTCGAGCGGGAGGCGGACCTGCTGCATCTCGACATCATGGATGGTCACTTCGTGCCCAATATCAGCTTTGGGATCCCCGTCATCGCCTCGCTGCGGCCCCACACCCGGCTTCCTTTTGACTGTCATCTGATGACCACCAACCCCGATGCCTTCCTGCCTGACTTGGCCGCAGCGGGGGCGGACCTGGTGACGATGCACATCGAGGCCCTCCCGGATCCCAGCGACGCCCATAAGGCCGCCTCCAGCAACGGGCTTGGATTCGGCCTGGTGATCTCGCCATCCACTCCGGTCAGCGCGGTCACCCCCTTTCTGGAAGGGATCGACCTTCTGGTCGTCATGTCGGTCCACCCCGGCTTCGGCGGCCAGGAGTTCATGCCCGAGGTACTTCCCAAGGTCGAGGCGGCCCGAAATTGGATTGAGTCGCACGGCCTGAAGGCCGATATCGAGATTGATGGCGGCGTATCGTCCGGCAACATCGCCGCGGCTCGCGACGCCGGAGCGACCGTGTTCGTGGCCGGTACTTCCGTCTTTCGGGCGGTCGATCCGGCCGGAGCAGTCCGGGACCTAAGGCGTGTGATCGAAGCTCGAGAAGCTGAATGAGGTCATGACCGAGCGCATATTGGTCGTGGATGACGATCCCGACATCCTTCAGGTGGTCAAGATCAACCTGGAGCTCGAGGGGTACGACGTCGACACGGCCGAGGACGGGCGGGAGGCCGTCGACAAGGCCATGGTCGACCCGCCCCAGCTGATCCTGCTCGACATCATGATGCCTCGCATGGACGGCCTGACTGCCCTCCGCAGGATCAGGTCCCACGGCACCACCGGCAACACCTCGATCATCCTACTGACGGCCCGCGGCCTTCCCGAGGATCGGGTGCGAGGACTCGAGCTCGGCGCCGACGACTACATCACCAAACCCTTCGACATCGGCGAATTGGTGGCGCGGGTCAAGGCGGTGCTGCGCCGAACCCAGGCCGCTCGCGATCTATCACCCTTGACGGGTCTGCCCGGGAACTTCCGGATCGGACAAGAGATAGAACAGCGCCTCCAGGCCGGCGGCCCGTTCGCCCTCATCCATTGCGATCTCGACAACTTCAAGGCCTTCAACGACCACTATGGCTTCATGCGAGGCGATGAGGTCATCAGGTTCTGCGCCCGCTGCCTGACCACCGCCACTGAGGAGATCGTCGACCCCGACGCCTTCGTCGGTCACATCGGTGGTGATGACTTCGTGGCCCTGGTCGCAGCCGAAAAGGCGGAGGAGTACTGCAAGCGGGTCATAGAGAGGTTCGACGACGGAATCCTCGACTACTACGACACCGCCGACGCCCTGCGCGGCTACATCGAGGTCATCGACCGGCGGGGGGAGCGATATGCCTTCCCCATGGTCTCGATATCCCTCGGGGTGGTCACCAACGTAAACCGGCCCATCGCCTCCCAATGGGAGGCCTCGGCCATCGCGGTCGAGATGAAGGAGTTCGCCAAGAAGCGGACCGGCTCGTCGTTCGAGATCGACCGGCGAACCACCTGAGGTGAGCCTGCTTTTCGAGTCGTCAACGGAGCAGGCGTTGATGCGGCGGGCCCTCGAGCTGGCGGGCGCCACCCGGCCGCATCCGAATCCGCGGGTCGGGGCGGTGGTGCTCGACGCCGGCGGGACAGTGGTCGGGGAGGGAGCCCACATCGGCCCGGGTCACCCCCACGCCGAGATCGTGGCGCTGGAACGGGCGGGAAGCCAGGCCCGGGGTGGAACCTTGATCGTCACTCTCGAGCCCTGTTCGCATCAAGGGCGGACACCACCTTGCACAGGCGCCGTGATTGAGGCCGGACTGCGCAGGATCGTGGTGGGCGCGGTCGATCCCGATCGACGGGTAGCCGGATCAGGCATCAGACAACTCCAGGACGCGGGCGTGGAAGTGGCGGTGGGCGTGCTGGCCGTCGAGGCGGAGGCGTCCGATCCTGCCTATTTCCATCACCGCCGCACGGGATCGGCCATGGTCACGCTCAAGTCGGCCCTGACTCTCGACGGGCAGACGGCGGCCCTCGACGGCACTTCGCGGTGGATCACTGGGGAGAGCGCTCGAGAAGACGGCCACCGTTTGCGGGCGAGATCCGACGCGGTCCTGGTCGGGAGCGGCACGGTGCTGGCCGACGATCCAGCACTGGACGTCCGCCTGGCCGGCTATGAGGGCCCGCAGCCCCGTCCGGTGGTCGTGCTGGGCCGACGCCCGATCCCGGCCACTGCCCGGGTGTGGAGCCGCAAGCCGCTGGTTGTCGCCGCTCATCGCCCGGCCCTGCCGGCCGGCGAGCTGGTCCTGGTCGCTTCGAATGGCGGCGGACAGGTCGATCTGGCGGAAGCACTTGTGAGAGTGGCGGATCGAGGGTATCTGGACGTCCTGGTTGAGGGTGGCGCGGCGATAGCCGCCTCGCTCTGGCGGCACCAGCTGGTCGACCGGGGCGTCTTCTACCTGGCGGGAAGGTTGGCCGGCGGACGGGGGTTATCGGTGTTCGACTCCGCCTGGGAGTCGGTGAGTGACGCCCGATCCATCGAGATAGTCGGCGTGGCCCGGGTCGGCTCCGACCTCCGGGTGGAGTGGGAAACGGCTGATCAGAGAGCGAGTGCTTGAGTGTTTACAGGAATCGTCGAGACCGTCGGGAGAGTTCGGTCCACCGCTGGCTCCGGCGGGGGCCGGCGAATCCTGATCGAGGGGGGGGTGGGCACCGAGGGCCTCCGGGTGGGCGATTCGGTGGCTGTCAACGGCACCTGCTTGACCGTCGTCGAGTCAACCGCCTCGGGCTTCGCCGCCGATGTGGTGCTCGAGACGCTGCAACGCACCAACCTCGGAAAGCTTCAGGCCGGCGATTTCGTGAACCTGGAACGACCCATGCGAGCCGACGGGCGTTTCGACGGTCATATCGTGCAGGGTCATATCGACGGCGTGGGCGTGATCACCGCGATCGCCCCGGAAGGTCACGGGAAACGGGCCCACGTCGAGGTAGATCCGCGGTTCGGCCGGTACCTGGTAGAGAAGGGTTCGGTCACGGTTGACGGGGTTAGCCTGACCGTTGCCGGCGTCACCGCGACGGGCTTCGAAGTGGCGCTGATCCCCCACACCCTGGCCGCAACCACGTTCGGGTTGCGGGGCGTGGGCGATCAGGTCAACCTGGAGTTCGACGTGCTGGCCAAGTACTTGGAACGCCTCATCGAAAAGCAGACATGAGCTTCGCACCGGTGCCCGAGTTGATCACTGCAATCGCCGCCGGCGAGATGGTGATCATGGTCGACGACGCCGACCGGGAGAACGAGGGAGACCTCATAATGGCGGCCGAGGCCGCCTCCCCCGCCAAGGTCGGCTTCATGCTGCGCCACACCTCGGGGATCATCTGCCTGCCGGTGGAAGGGGCCCGCCTCGACGAGCTCGAGTTGCCGCAGATGGTGTCCGACAACACCGACGTCCGCCGTACTCGCTTCACGATCTCGGTCGATGCCCGGACTGGCACGACCACCGGGATCTCCGCCTCGGATCGCACGCGGACGATTCAGGCCATCCTCGATCCCGCCACCAGACCCTCCGACCTGGCCCGGCCCGGTCACATGTACCCCCTCCGTTATGAGCCCGGCGGGGTGCTAAAGCGGGCTGGTCACACCGAGGCGGCGGTGGACCTGGCCCGGCTTGCCGGGCTCTACCCGGCTGGAGTGCTGGCTGAGGTCATGAACGACGACGGGACCGTCGCCCGCCTCCCCGAACTCGAACGGTTCGCCAAAGAGCACCAGTTGCTGATCGGCACCATTGCCGATCTCATCGCCTACCGGCGCCAGCATGAGCGGTTGGTGGAGCGCGCCGTCGAGGCCCGCCTGCCTACTCCGTTCGGCGGCTTCCGCGCCATCGGCTATCGCTCGCTCGTCGACGACCGCCAGCACCTAGCACTGGTCATGGGCGACATCGGCGACGGGGAGGAAGTGCTCGTGAGGGTTCACTCCGAATGCCTCACGGGCGATGTCTTTTCCAGCCAGCGATGCGACTGCGGCACGCAGCGGGATCTGGCCCTTGCCAGGATCGCCGCGGAGGGCAGGGGGGTGTTCCTCTACATCCGGGGCCACGAGGGCCGCGGCATCGGGTTACTCAAGAAGCTCGAGGCCTACAACCTGCAGGATGACGACCGGGACACCGTCGAGGCCAATCAGGACCTGGGCCTGCCGGTGGATGCCCGCGACTACGGGGTGGGTGCCCAGATCCTCTACGACCTAGGAGTCAGATCGATGAGGCTTCTGACCAACAACCCGACCAAGCGAGCCGGCATCGAGGGTTACGGGCTGTCCATCGTCGATCGGATCCCCCTGGTCGTGGATCCCAACCCCGAAAACGAGCGCTACCTGCAGACCAAGGCAGACAAGCTCGGGCACCTATTGAGCAGGAGCCACGAGCATTCGTGATCCTCGATGAGCCGGTACCAGAGAAGACGGCCGGCGATCTGACCGTCGGGGTGGCCGTCGCCAACTTCAACCAATCCATTACCGACCGGCTCCTCGACGGTGCGCTCCAGGCACTGGAACGAGAGGGGACCGGCCGGGTGGTACTCCTGCGGGTACCCGGCGCCTGGGAGCTGCCGGTGGCAGCCGCCGAGCTGGCACGGCGGGGATGCGATGCCGTGGTGGCGATCGGTGCGATCATCAAAGGCGAGACCGACCATTACGAGGTTATCGTCAACCACTCGGCGGCCGGTCTCATCGAGGTGGCTCTCGCCCACCACATCCCGGTGGCGAATGCGGTTCTCGCCGCACACGACTTTGACCAGGCGTTTGACCGCTCGGAGCCCGGCCCGGGCAATAAAGGGGCGGAGGCGGCTCTGGCGGCCGTGAAGACTGCGTGCCTCATAGGCGCGGGGTGGACAGGGCTCCAGCCCTGATGACTCCGCCGGCAGCTATCATCGGGTTTACAAATCAGAGCAAAGTGGAGGCTTGCTGCTTCCCACCCGGCCACTTTCGACTACGTCGACCGGTGCGTCCGGGTTCTTACCGGGTTACCAGGCTTAGCGCCGGTGGTAGCCGGCATCACTACGAGCAGCAGGTACCGCCTGCTGCTTTTCGTTGTCTCAAGAGGAGGTAACAGCATCGCTGAGTTGCGAATAAACGGATACATCCGGGCACCCGAGGTGCGCCTGGTGGCGCCCGACGGGTCCCAGATCGGCGTGAAGAAGCTGGCCGAAGCCCTGTGGCTGGCGGACCAGCTCGGACTCGATCTGGTGGAAGTGGCACCCGAGGCCAAGCCACCGGTATGCCGTTTGATGGACTACGGGAAATTCAAATACGAACAGTCGATTCGTGACCGTGAAGCCCGTAAGCACCAGAAGCGAACCGTCATCAAGGAGCTGAGAATGGCTCCTCGCATCGAAGACCACGACTTCGACATCACTTTCCGCCGGGCCCTCGAGTTCCTGGAGGAAGGGGACAAGGTCAAGGTCACCGTCCGCTTCCGCGGGCGCGAGCAGGAGCGTCCCGAGTTTGGTCGCAAGCTGCTCGACCGCCTCGCCGAGCGTCTGGGCGATGCCGCCAACGTCGATCAGACTCCTCAACAGGAAGGGCGGTTGATGACGATGGTGCTCTCTCCGTCCCGGCGCAAACGCCGGCCGGAACCAGGTCTAGAACTGAGCAGCGAAGTCGTGCACGACGGGGAGCCGCAGCAGCCGTCGAATGAAGGAGTGAACGATGCCCAAGATGAAGACGCATAGCGGCGCCAAGAAGAGGATCAAGGTGACCGGGACCGGTCGGTTGCTGCGCCGGCAATCCGGTAAGGGTCACTACCAGCTGGCCAAGGGCAAGGACGTGTTCCGACGCCGGTCGGGTGAGGTGGAATTGGCCCCTGGCGATGCCAGGGCTGCCAAGAAACTCCTGGGAATGTGAGAGGAAGACTCGGATGGCCAGGGTAAAACGCGCAATCCACGCCAAGAAGGCACACAAGAAGGTCCTCGACCGCGCCAAGGGATACAAGGGCGCCCGCAGCCGGCGCTTCCGCACCGCCAATGAGCAGGTCATGCAGGCGATGCAGGACGCTTACAAGGATCGTCGAGATCGCAAGGGCCAATTCCGCCGCTTATGGATCACCCGGATCAACGCCGCCGCCCGCCAGAACGGGATGAGCTACAGCCAGTTCATGGCCGGGCTGAAGGCGGCGGAGGTTGAAATAGATCGGAAGATGCTGGCCGAGATGGCGGTGAGCGACCCCCAGTCGTTCGCCAGCCTGGTCGAAGTAGCCAGAACCCGCTGACCGCACCCATCGCTTCACCCCGCAACCTCCGGATAGCCGAGGTGGCCCGGCTCCATCGTTCCGGGGAGCGGCGATCCCGGGGAGAGACCCTTCTCGAGGGCCCTCATCTCGTGAAGGAGGCGGTGGCGACCGGCGTGCCGCTGCGGGTCATGTTCGCCCTGTCCGACGATGCCGACGCGGCCGGCTGGGCGGCGTTGTCCGGAGTGGAGCTGGTGGTGGTGTCGCGAGCGGTGCTCGACCGGCTCTCCTCCACCCAGTCGCCGCAAAGCCCGGTGGCGGTGATGATGATCCCTCACCGTCCCCTCTCCAGCGACAGGAGCGTTCTGGTCCCCTGGGAGATCTCGGATCCGGGCAACCTCGGCACCATCATCCGTGCCGCCGCCGCCTTCGGCTTCGATGCGGGTATCGGACCGGGTTGCGCCGATCCCTGGTCGCCCAAGGCCCTGCGGTCCGGGGCGGGGGGCCATTTCCGCACCGGGGTGGCCTCCATCGAGTTGGAAGGGATCACCACGGTGGCGGCGGTAGTTAGCGGGGGGGTGCCACCGGAGGCGATGCCCCCCGGACGGCTGGCGATCCTGATCGGCGGTGAGGCCCGCGGCCTCCCCGAGGAGGTCTCCACCGCTGCCGACGTGAGGGTGACGATCCCGATGACTGCCGGGTCCGAGAGCCTGAACGCCGCGATGGCTGCCGCCATCCTCGCGTATGTGCTGGCGCAGCGGTCGCGAAAGTACGGCGGACTCGAGGCAGGAGGTCGGTAACCTCACCGGCCCATCATGGATCTGGACCGACTCCTCGCCGACGCCCCTGAACTTCTGGCCGCCGCCACCGACCTGGCCGGGCTGGAGAAAGTGGAAAACGACCTGGTCGGGCGCTCGAGCCTGCTCGCCGAAACCCGCCGCCAGCTCGGAACCATTGCGATCGAGGACCGTCCGGCGATGGGCGCCCGGGTCAATGAGATCAGCAAGCGCCTGACCGAGCTGATCGGAGCCCGCCGGCTGGAACTGGAGCGGGCCGAG
>DATHSX010000479.1:0-4914 GCA_035463935.1 Acidimicrobiia bacterium
TAGGGCATGCCGGGGGCCCGGGCCCGGAAGTCGGCGAGCTCATCGATGTCGCCGCGGGTCAATGCCTCCGAAGCCCAGGCGTCGAACTCCGCCGACCACCCCGGGGGCGGGGCATCGATTCGGAAGTCGCGCAGGTAGGGCAGGCCATGGGTCAGGAACCCCGAGCCGATGATCAGCACGCCTTCATCCCGCAGCGGCCGCAGCCGCCGACCGAGGTCGAGGAGTCGGTCGGGGTCCAGGGTCGGCAGGGAAATCTGCAGGACCGGGATGTCTCCCTCCGGGTACATGGCGATAAGAGGCACGAATGCACCGTGGTCCAGACCGCGGTTGGTCTGCACCGGGGCCTGGTTGTCTGCTAACAGCCCGGCGACCTCGCGGGCGAGTTCCGGAGCGCCGGGCGAGCGATACTCCAGCCGGTAGTACTTGGGGTCGAAACCGGCGAAGTCGTAGACCAGAGGAGTGCCGGTCTGGGTCGAACCGATTCCGAGCGGGGCGGTCTCCCAATGGGCGGAGACGATCAGGATGCTGGCCGGCCGGGGCAGCGCCGAAGACCAGGCGGTCAACTCGCCCATCCACCGCCGGTCGTCGAGCAGAGGAGGAGCGCCATGCCCCAGATAGATGGCCGGCATTGGGCCGGGGGCAGGATGGGCGGCGGGGTCGGTGATGGTCATCGCACTCATGACCATGACAACATATTTGAATCGTCAAGCATTCCAGTACGATGGGGGTATGGCCGAGACCCGCTGGTTGACCGAGCCCGAACAGCGCGCCTGGCGCCAGCTGGCGGCGGTAATCGGACTGCTGCCGGTGGCCCTCGAAACCCAGCTCAGGCGGGACTCCGGCCTCTCCCATTTCGAGTATTGGGTTCTGGCAATGCTCTCTGAGGCACCCGGCCGCCGGCTGCGGATGAGCGACCTGGCGGGCCGGGCCTATGGAAGCCAGTCCCGGCTGTCCCATGTGGTGGGGAGGCTCGAGGGTCGCGGCTGGGTCAGACGCGAGCGATCACCGAAGGACCGCCGGGGGCTTCACGCGGTGCTGACGGACGAAGGCTTTCGCCAGGTGAAACTAGCGGCACCGGGTCACGTCAGACTGGTCCGGGAGTTGGTCTTCCGGGGGCTGGGATCATCCGAGGTGGCCGAGCTGGACGCGGTCTGCGCCAGGATCCTCGCCAACCTTCCACAGGACTGACGGCCTTCAACGGGGCTGACGGCCTCCAACCGGCCTGACGGCTCAGGCTCGAGCTGCGGAGCGCTCATCCATCGCCCGCATCGAGAGCTTGAGATGGTTGGTCACCGAGGAGATGACCGCTTCGACATCGCGGCGTTCCAGCGCGGCCAGTATTTCGGCATGGTCCTCGTTGGCACGTTCGCGAAGTCCGGCAACCTCGGTCAATGACGCCCCGATGTACATGACGGAAGCGTCCTGCAATCCGCGGATGATCGCGGCCAGGCGGGGCGAGGCGGCCGATTCGTAGAGGGACATGTGAAAGGCACGGTTCGAATCCACCCAATCGGCGGCGTGGGGTTCATCGAGCATTCGACGATGCAGGGCACGCAACCGCTGGAGAGTGGCGTCGCTGATCCGGGGCACGGCCTGGCGCAGCGCCAGCGGCTCCAGCACCAGACGGATGGCGTAGATCTCCGCCACCTCATCGTTGCTCAACTCCTGAACCACCGCCCCCCGATGAGGATCGAAACGTATCAATCCCTCCGAGGCGAGATCCCGCAGGGCCTCGCGCACCGGGGTCGTGCTCACCTCCAGCGTCGCGGCCAGTTCGGCCTGGACCAGCCTGGTCGAAGCAGCCAGCTCGCCGCTCAAAATGGCCCGTCTCAGCACTTCGCGCACGAACTCATGGGCGGTCTTCCGACTGCCGCCATAGCTCGAGCCTGCGAGCGCGGCCGTGCCGCTGGGTTTTCGGGGAGGACTCGACAAGATCTTCCTGTTGGTTTGGGTTCGTACATCCTATAACGGGGAAAACCCGCCGTCCCGGGTTTGGGTCGTACCCATGGCTAATCCTATATGATGCAATGCCCGGGATTGGCGGGTCTGCGGCGGTTGCGCCGCGGTGACAGGAGGCGATGTGTCCCGTTTCAAGGTGGTGGTGAGCGACCAGGTTTTCCCGTCGGTTGAGATCGAGCGCGCCCTACTTGCTTCGATCGATGCCGAACTGGTGGTGGCGACCGGAGACAGTGCCCAGGTGCTGGCGGTGGCCCGCGACGCCGATGCGATCCTCAACACCTACCTCCCCTGGCCGGCGGAGACCCTGGCGGGCCTGGAGAAGTGCCGGATCATCGCCCGTTATGGGATCGGCGTGGACAACGTCGACCTCGACGCCGCCCGGAGCGCCGGGATAGTCGTCACCAACGTCCCCGACTATTCGGTCGAGGAGGTGGCGACGCACACCCTGGCCCTGATCCTCGCCTTGCTGCGCAAGCTGTTCGCGGCCGACCGGTTGGTGCGGGAAGGGGGCTGGGCGATCAAGTCGCTCCAGCCGATCAGGCGCCTCTCCGAATTGACTGTCGGGCTCTTCGGTTACGGGCGGATCGCCCGCAAGCTGGCCGACCCCCTGCGCGCGCTCGGGGTCGAGATCGTCGTGCACGACCCCTACGTGCAGCCGGGGCCGGGCATCCCCGAACTGCTCACACTCGAGGAGCTGCTCGCCCGGGCCGACATAGTGTCGATCCATGCCCCGCTGACGGCAGAGACCAGGGGAATCATCGGCACCAGCGCCCTCTCCGCTGTCAAGCCGGGGGCAATGCTCGTCAACACCTCGCGCGGCCCCCTGGTGGATCTCGAGGCCCTCATCGAGGCTCTGGCCGATGCCCGGTTGGGCGCGGCCGCCCTCGATGTCTTTGATCGCGAACCGCTCGACCATGCGCGGATCGAGGACGTTCCCAACCTGATCGTGACCCCGCACATGGCTTACTACTCGGAGGAGTCACTCCAGGAGTCGCAGCGCAAGGCGGCCACCCAGGTGATCAAGGTGCTCACCGGTCAGGAGCCGGATTACCGGGTTAATTGACCCGGCCTGGTCTAGCCCGGCGTGCGAGCTGCGGGCCGATCGTATATGATGCACGATCGAGCGTCTCGATGAGGAGGAGCGATGGGCGCTGAACCAGAAGGAAAGTGGAAGACCGAGCAGTGGTTTTCGAGTCCGTGGAATTACCTGCCCGAGATCACCCAGTCGTTCCACCTGCCCGCCGAGCTCAAGGTCCACGACGTAACGCTGCGAGACGGTGAGCAGCAAGCGGGAGTCGAGCTCACCGCCGACGAGAAGTACCGCATCGCCGAAGCGCTGGCCGAGGCCGGTATCCATCGCATCGAGGCAGGGCTCCCCGCGGTCTCCCCTGCCGACGAGCAGGCGGTCAGGCGCATTGCCGCGGCCGGGTTCGACAGCGAGGTGTACGCCTTCAGCCGGTGCATGGTGAGCGACGTGGAACTGGCGATCGACTGCGGAGTGGCCGGAGTGGTCATGGAGATCCCCTCGAGCCACCACTTGATCGAAGCCGCCTACAAGTGGCCGGTGGAGCGGGCCCTCGAGGCCTCGATCGAAACCACCAAGATGGCTCATGACGCGGGACTCAAGGTTTCGTTCTTTCCCATCGACGCCACCCGGGCGGGCATGGTCGAGCTACTTACCGACCTCGAAAGGGTGGCACGCGAGGGCCACGTCGACACGGTGGGACTGGTCGATACCTTCGGTGTCATCTCCCCGCACGCCATCTCGTTCTTCGCCCGTCAGGTCGGCCGTCGTCTGGCAGTACCGATGGAGACCCATTTCCACATGGACTTCGGAATGGGTGTCGCCAATACGGTTCTGGCGGTGGCAGAGGGCGCCTCGGTCATCCAGACCACGGTGAGCGGCCTCGGCGAACGGGCAGGAAATGCCCCCATGGAAGAGACCGTTTTGGCTCTGCTGACCATGTATGGAATGGACACGGGCATCAAGACCGAACGGTTCACCGCGATCGCCCGGCTCGTGGCCGAACTCACCGGAGTGAGCCAGCCCTCCAACCGACCTGTGACGGGTGAGCGACTCTTCAACGTCGAATCCGGCATCATCGCCACCTGGGTCAAGAACGTGGGCGAGGCGAACCTGACCGAGGCCTTCCCCTACCGGCCCGGCCTGGTCGGCCAGCCCGATCCGCAGATCGTGCTGGGCAAAGGCTCCGGGATCGACTCGGTGGCAATCTGGCTTGGCCGCCACGGGATCGATGATGCCAGCCCCAAGGAGATCGAAGAGATCCTCCGCGAGGTCAAGGCTCGCTCGCTCGAGAAGAAGGGCCTGCTCGATGACGACGAGTTTCTCGATATCGTGCGGCGGGTCATCCCCGACCAGCTCAGCTGACAGACCCGCGGCCGAGCTCGCCCGCCCCGTCCGCAATCGAATACAGAACACCACTCAAAGGAGACATCGATGAGGGAAGCCTTCGGCGTCCTCAGCACCGATTGGAAAGAGGGAATCAATTGGGCGGCAGTACGCGACTATCGCCTGCGCCGGGCCCATGAAGCCATGGAGCGGCACGGACTCGGTGCCCTGCTTCTCTTCTACGACGAGAACATGCGGTACGTCTCGTCCACCCTGACCCCGGGTTGGAACCGGCTGAAGCCTGGTCTGCGTTACGTCGTGCTGCCGGCCGGCAAACCCCCCATCGTCTACGAGCAGGGCGACATCGGGCTTCACCTCAAGGTCCACAACCCCTGGATCCCCCACGAGAACATCCGTCACTCCTATGTGTGGATCAAGGGGGCGGTGGGGCCCGCGGCCGAACAGCAGGTCACGAAATTCGTCAATGCGCTCCTCAACGATCTCGAGGAAGCAGGAGTCAAAGACCAGCCGCTCGGAGTCGACTTCATCGACATCAACCTCATTCGCCAGTTCGAGCAACGGGGCGTCTCCTGGACGGACGGCAT
>DATHSX010000480.1:0-4495 GCA_035463935.1 Acidimicrobiia bacterium
GACAAAGGGAAACCGCCGCGGTAGGAGAGTTCCTATCGCGCTAGTCGCCGATTCGCGATCCGCACCGTAGCGGATCGCGAATGAGCAACGGGGCTACTTCAGCTCGACGGTCGCTCCGACAGCTTCGAGCTGTCCCTTGGCCTTGTCGGCGGCAGCTTTGTCGACGTTCTCGAGAACGGGCTTGGGCGCCCCATCAACCAGATCCTTGGCCTCTTTGAGGCCGAGGCTGGTCAGGGCCCGTACTTCTTTGATCACCTGAATCTTCTGCTCGCCGGCAGCAACGAGCACGACCGTGAACTCGTCCTTCTCCTCCTCGACCGGGGCGGCGACACCGCCTCCGGCGGGAGCTGCGGCAACCGCCATGGGAGCAGCTGCGGTCACATCGAACCGATCCTCGAAGGCGTCTAAGAACTCCTTCAGTTCGAGGACTGTCATCTGCTCGAAGACTTCGAGCAATTCCGGGGTGGACATTTTGGCCATTTTTCTTCTTCTCCGTAATCGATGGGCTGCGGCCTACGCCGCCGCTTTCTTTTCCAGAAGTTGTCCGAACATCGAAGCCGCGTTGCGGGTGAAAGACGCCAACAGGCCGGCAGCCTTGGTCGCCGGCGCCTGCAAGCCGCCCGCGATCCTGGCCAACAGCTTTTCGCGTGGCTCGATGTCGGCCAGGCGGCTGACCTGCTCGGGGGCTAGAACCACCGGACCCAACATGGCGCCTTTGAGGACCAGGCGATCAGCCTCCCGGGCGAAGTCGCGCAGAGTCTTGGCCGTCGCCACCGCATCGTGGTGGGCGAAGGTCAGGGCGGTAGGTCCGGTCAACTCCTGATCGAGGGCATCCAAGCCCAGTTCTTTGGCGGCCCTCTTGGCGAGAGTCATTTTCACAACCCGGTACTCGGCGCCTGTCTTGCGCAGCCGGCGGCGCAGGTCAGCGAGTTGCTTGACCGACAGGCCTCGATATTCGGTAACGAAGACCGCCTGGGCACTCTGCAACCACTCCTTGATGTCGGCAACTGCCTGGACCTTCTCAGGTCGGGGCATCTGCTCCTCCTTGCATAGGGAAAGCCCCCTCGGCCATTCCGAACATTGGTACGCGGGGGCTCTGCAGGAGCGACCTGCGCTGGGTTTATCGCCGGGGGCGCACCAACGGTCTCGGGCCGAGTTGGGTTGTCGCAGGGTGATCTTACTGTCGGCGCAGCGGCGATCCCAAAGCCGCGAAAAGCTCTGGCAATTATTACCTGGCAAAGGGCGGCAGGCGATGGCACACTCCCTCTATTGAGAACAGGGGGGTCGCCGGTGTTGTGGCGGGTTTCCTGACCGCCCCCGCCGACCCTGGCGCCGCTGCGACGGCAGTGGAGGGTCCGTCACGTCCGCAGTCCCTACCCTGCGGTAGAAGAGCAATTGACGACACTCTGCCGAAACGGTGGACCTGGCAACCGTAGCCGTGGCCGGTAGCCGGGCACCCGGCACCCCCCTAACTTTGTCAGTGGGCCAGGGCGGTGAGATCCTCTACCCGGCCAACGTCAACCTTCACGCCCGGGCCCATGGTGGATGACACCACCAGCTGCTTGAGATAGCGACCCTTGGCGGATGCCGGCTTGACCCGCATGATCTCCGCTGACACCGCGGCGAGATTGGCAACCAACTGCTCTGAGGAGAAGGAAGCCTTGCCCACCGGGACGTGAACGTTGCCAAACCGATCGTTGCGATATTCGATCCTTCCGGCCTTGAACTCGGCCACGGCCTTGGCCACGTCGGTAGTCACAGTCCCGGCCTTGGGATTAGGCATGAGACCGCGGGGGCCGAGAATCCGGCCGAGCTTGCCCACCTCGGCCATCATGTCGGGCGTGGCGATGGCCATGTCGAAATCGAGGTCTCGTCCCCCCGCGAGTTCGGCAACCAGTTCCTTGCCGCCGACCAGATCGGCACCGGCCTCCTCGGCCTCCCTGGCCTTGTCGGCGGGGGCGAAGACCGCCACCCTTACCTGCTTACCGGTCCCGTGAGGCAAGGCAACGGTTCCGCGTACTAACTGGTCGGCTTTGCGCGGGTCGATCCCGAGCTGGAAGGCCGCCTCAATGGTCTCGTCGAATTTGGCCGACGCCATGCTGCGGACCAGTTCTACGGCCTCGGGGGCCGGGTACTGGGTCTGTCGGTCGAACCGGTCGGATGCTTCTCGATACTTCTTGCCGTGTGCCGGCATGCTGTCCTCCTGTGGTCCAGGCGGACCGCGCCAGGCGGTCCTCCCACTTCCTAGTTTCTCGCCGGGGTGATTCCCCCGGCCCGGCTCATTGCGTCGCCGATCCACCTCCAACCGCCACCGGGCCGGGGATGGAATTTCGCATCAGCCCTCGACCTTGATCCCCATCGACCGGGCCGTGCCCTCGACGATCTTCATGGCAGCCTCGATGTCGTTGGCATTCAGGTCGGGCATCTTGATCTCAGCAATCTCCTTGACCTGAGCCCTGGTGACCGAGCCCACCTTGACCTTGTGGGGCTCGGCGGACCCCTTCTCGACCCGGGCCGCCTGCCGGAGCAGGGCCGGCGCCGGCGGGGTCTTGATGACGAAGGTGAAGCTTCGATCCTCGTAGACCGACACCTCCGCCGGCAGGATCATGCCCCGCTGGGAGCCGGTGGCGTCGTTGTAGGCCTTGACAAACTCCATGAGGTTGATGCCGTGGGGGCCGAGCACGGTGCCCACTGGCGGGGCGGGTGTCGCCTGCCCGGCCGGAAGCTGGAGCTTGACGGTTGTTACGAGTCTCTTTCTTCCCATTTCAGTTTCCTGGCTCCCTAGTGATGACTGCCGACCGGTGACCGCGGCTAGTTCTTCTGAATGTCGTCAAAGCCCAGCTCGACGGGCGTGTCGCGGCCGAAGATGTTGACGAGGACCGTGACCTTGGACTGGTCCAAGTTGATCGCCTCGATGACGCCGTTGAAGTCGGCGAAGGGCCCCGAGACGACTCGAACGGTCTCTCCCACTTCCCAGGCTGGCTTGAAGCGAGGCTTGATCTTCTCCTCTTCCTTCTGCACGCCCAGGAACCGCTCCACCTCGCGCCGGGAGAGCGGAGTTGGCTTGTTATTACCGCCGACGAAGCCGGTGACTCCGGGGGTGTTTCGCACCGCGTACCAGGAGTCGTCGTCGAGGTGCATGCGCACGAGGATGTAGCCCGGAAACACCTTGCGGGCCACGGTGACCTTCTTACCACCTTTGATCTCCACCACGTCTTCGAGGGGGATGTGGACCTCAAAGATCCGGTTCTCCATGTGCATGGAGCGAATACGGGTTTCGAGATTGGCTTTGACCTTGTTCTCGTACCCCGAATAGGAGTGGATGACGTACCAGTCCCCGGGCAGGTCGTACGGGCTGACGGTCGGCTCGACCGGCTCCGCCTGCTCCTGGACTTCTTCGGTGGTCATGATCGTTGCAGCAGGCTGATGACTGCTTCCTTCATACCGACATCGAGGCCGAACACGACCAGGGTAAGGAAGATGGTCACGATCAGCGTGACGATCGTGAATACGACCATCTGCTCGCGACTGGGCCAGGACACCTTCTTGAGTTCCTGACGCACCTCGTGGAGAAACGTCGCCAACCGGGACCAGATCGGCCTCTTGGCAACGGCCGGGCCCCCGGCCCCGCCCGGGGTCCCGCCCGGCCGAGCGCGGCGTTGCCCCCGCCCGGGCCCGGTGCCCTGTTCGCGCTTTTGGAGTCGTTCTTCACGCTCCATGAGGCGGCGCATCTCTCGGTTCATGGCCATTGGGTTATTCCTAGTGCTTGAAGACGCCTGCGGCAGGGGTGGAGGGACTCGAACCCCCATCCTCCGGTTTTGGAGACCGGCGCTCTGACCAATTAGAGCTACACCCCTATGGGGTCAGGGCGGGATAGGAAGTATACGAGAACGACGGGGCTGAGGGAAACCGCCTTGCCGGAAGGCGAGGAGAGGCCTTGAGACGCCGGACCAACCTGGCGATCCCCGTCGGGCTTTCTCCACCAAGACGGCGCCGCATCCAGTGGTTATGGCCAGTGGTTATGGCCAGTGGTTATGGTTGCCGGGCCCGGTGGGAGATCCGCTCTTGCTCCGGAGGTCCTGGGCAAAGGCACCGTAACGATCGCCACCCGATCGGGGATCCGTGCATATCCCGCCGAGGAGACCATCGGCCTGCGCCTGACCGCTCCGGCCGTCTCCTCTCTCAACGAGTCGTCCTCAACCCAGCGTCACGCTGCCTGACACATATTGTCTGTCCCCCTCCTCGAGGCTGACCTCCACGTCCTGTTGGTTCACGACTCCGGACACCCGGGCAGGTGCGCCGGCAGGAAGCGGCGTCCGGAAGCGGAATCTGGCCTCCTCGAACGGCGCCGGCCCTGTCCGGAGGCTGCTGGATGCGCTCAGCATCCAGGCCGACTGCAGGAGGCCGTGGGCCACCACCCCCCCCAGGCCCGCAGCCACGGCGGCCCGATGATCCCAGTGGACCGGATTCCAGTCCCGGGTAGCGGCGGCATACC
>DATHSX010000481.1:0-2910 GCA_035463935.1 Acidimicrobiia bacterium
GACGAGGACGACGAGGACGACGAGGACGACGACGAGGACGAGGATTAGGTTCGGCGCGAAGCCGCTGCAGGCCCTGATACCGACCCGGCAGGGCTAGGGGTCAGGCGCCCGGCACCCAGACCAGTTTGAGCTCCGTCACCTTCACGTCGACCTTCTCGAGGGGCACCTCGATCCGTTCGATAACCGCCGCTTTCTCGTCCCATTCGGCAGTGAGAGCATTGACCTCATCGGCCAGGTCTGCCTCGAGATCGGACAAATCTGTCTGCCTGTCACTGACCGCGTCCAGGGCCGTATCGCGGCGTGCTTCGGTTCGCCGAGTCTGCGATCGCCGGGAAGCTGCCCGGGAAATGGTGTCGCGCCGCCGCCCACCCAGGATGGCTCCCAGGAGGTCGCCTGCCCCCGACAAGACCTCCTCCTGCTTGCGGGCAGCGAGATCGGCTTCGAGGTCGGCGACCCGTCTCCGGGCAGTGGCGATCTGATCCCGAACCCGCTCGATTCGGGTGCGATACCTATCACCGAGAGCGGCGATCGCCCGGTCGCATTCTTCCCCCGCGACCGAGATGCAGCGCGCCCTGAAGTCCGACTCGAGCTCTCCGACCCGCGAGTAGAGCTTGAGGCCCGGGTTCTTCCATACTTCGACCCGACGAGAAGCCACGAGATAATCGGTGAGATCGGTCGTCAGCTTCTTCCAAAACGAGGGCTTGTCCAGCGCGGCGGGGGATAGGACGAAGGTTGCTCCGGCCGGGGGCCGGGCCAGGAAATCCCGGGGGTCGTGATCAACAGGAACGACGGTTTGGGTCGTGAGCTGGTTGCCGGGGTCGCTGAGGACTGCTTCGAAGACCTCGCGGTGGTCGACTCCGGCGGGCGCATCGTCGTAGACCAGGTTGACGGTGGCTGCCACCATCGCTCGCAGTTGGTTCGATGATCCGTCGGCCTGGATCACTCCTGACCACGAGGCCGCGGGATCGAGAAAGGTGACCGGGATTCCTGCCGCTACCGCCGGTGCCACCGGGACGACATCGGCCGACATGTCCGGCAGCGGGGTAGGAGCCGGTGCCGTGGCCGGAACGGACATGGCCGGCTGTGGCTGCGGCCGGGTCCCGGGAAGCAAGCCAATCTGGTCCTTGGTCAGAGGACCGGCCAAATACGACATCGCCCAGCGGGTCGTGAACACCCGGGGCGGCCTGCCCCGGGCAGTGTGCAGCATGAACTGGCGCTTGCCGAGACCGGAAATGGTCTCGTCCAGGGTGGCGAGATCGACGTCGCCGGTCACCGCCTGCATCCCCTCCAGGATGCGGGCCTTGTCGCGCTCAGTCTGGAGGCGCCCGATCAGCCAGGTGCCGGCGTTGGACATGACCTTGTAGTCGAAGTCCATCGGGTTCTGGGTGGTGAGGAGCATTCCGAATCCGAAGGCGCGCGCCTGCTTGGCCAACGTGAGGATCGGCTTCTTGGACGGCGGTTCGGCAGTGGGCGGGGCAAAACCGGCCACTTCGTCCATGTAGATCAGAACCCGGAGATCGGAGCTCCCGGGCTGGTTCCTCATATAGGTGACCAGCTTGGAGAGCAGCAATGTGACGATGAACTGCCGTTCCGGTTCCGAAAGGTGAGCCAGGTAGAAGATCGCCCCCCTGGTCCGGCCGGCGCTGTCCTCCGGCCCCATCAGCAGCTGGCCCACATCGAGGGGTTGCCCCTGGCGCCAGGCGGCGAAAGAGGGGGAAGCCATCAGCCCGTTCAACCTCATGGCCAGACCGGTGCGGTCCCCCGGAGGAATGAAGGCATCGAGTTCGAAAACACCCAGCTTGCGAAACCGAGGTTGCTGGATCTCGCCGATGAGCGAGGCGAGGTCGAGGTTCTGGCTTCGAGACCAGGCGTCCTCGATGATGGTGGCGAGCAGTATGTGTTCTGGGCCAGAGATGGGATCGGACTTGATCCCTGCCAGAACCAGCAGAGAGGAGACGAATCCCTCGATCTCGTCCCTGGTTGCCTCGACGTCGCGCCCCGGAGGCGCGGCAAGGCTGCCGAGCACGTCGAGGGGAACTCCGGCACCCGAACCCGGCGTGTATACGGTCAGCTCGGTGCTGTCTTTGAGCCGCTGCATGCGGACAGAGTCGATTCCCCATTGAGCGAGGCCCTGCTTCCATTCGCCGGCGGTCTGGGCGGCCAGCTCATCGGCGCTCACGCTCAGGCGACGGGCTGCGGCTTCATCGACCCACGGCCGAAAGTCTTCCGGTCTGAGCTGGGGGAAGTTCAGCAGCAGATTCGTCATGTCGCCCTTGGGGTCGATGATGAGGGCGGGGATTCCGGACAGGAGAGCCTCTTCGAGGAGGTCCACGGCCAGACCGGTCTTGCCCGAACCCGTCATGCCGACGATGACACCGTGCGTCGTCAGATCGGCGGCTTCATAGCTGAGTGGCTCGGTCACCCCACCCGACGCGTCGAGCGAGCCGCCGAGATAGAGCTGGCCGCGTTTGGTGTCCATGGGCCGATTGTATGGACCAGCCGAGGCCTCAGACCGTGCGGCGTCGGGAGCCGGAGATAGCCAGCACGGTGAAGAAGATCGCCACCGCCAGCGTCGAAATGGTTGCGCTGCCCGCGGTCTCGAAGTGATAACTAACGAGCAGGCCGCCGGCCACGGCCACCGCCCCGAAAACCAGCGCGGTCAACATCATCGTCCGAACGCGGCGGGCCACGAGAGCAGCGGTGGCCGGCGGGCCCACCATCAATCCGAACACGAGAAGCGATCCAACGGTCCGGAAGCTGGTCACCACCACCATTGTCACGAGCGCCAGCAAGGCCCCATGTGCCAACCGGGGCATCATTCCCAGCAGTTCGGCCTTTTGTTCGTTGAACGCAAGAGCCAGGAAGGGACGATAAAGAAGCACGGACAGTGCCAGGGCGATGATGCCTCCC
>DATHSX010000482.1:0-7117 GCA_035463935.1 Acidimicrobiia bacterium
TTGCCGATGATGCCGGTTGGGACCGACCAATCCGATTCGCGCAGGGAGTGGGCGGGCACGCGGCGGTTCTCGACAATGCCGGGCGGGCTCGCCGCGAACGCGTGAGGCGACTCGTGTTTGCACACATCGGCCGGCCGACCATTCGGGCGTACGATCGGGGGGAGCGCCCCCCCTTTGGGTCGTTTGGTCGGGATGGGATGACCTTCGAGCCCAGGCGCTGGCGTTCCTAGGTTGCGGCCCGAAGTGACCTTCTCCCCTTCCGAGTCATGACCACATCGCACATCCTGGATGGTGGGCCCTGAGCTCTGGGTAGGGGGAACTCACCTTCCACAGTTGAGGAGACTGAGAGGACGATGATGATCCAAAAGATTCTGGTGGCGGTCGACGGTTCGGACCACGCTCTGGCGGCGGCCGGCGTCGCGGCGGACCTGGCCGTTCGATTCGGGGCCAGCTTGACCGTTCTCCACGTGATGACCCACAGCGGCACCAGCATGGTTCCACCCGGCTTGGAGGAATACGCCCACATCGAGCACATCTTCGTCACCGAGAAAGGGGTGTTCGAGGCGGCTGCCCAATCCATCGTCGAGGCGGCGACCCGTCGCGCTCTCGAAGAAGGGACTCCCAAGGTCGAGCAGATCATCGAGGCCGGCCCTCCGGCGGAGACCATCACCGACGTAGCCAAGCGGATCCATGCCGACATGGTCGTCCTGGGCAGCCGCGGTCTCAGCGATATCCAGGGGCTTCTCCTCGGAAGCGTTTCGCACAAGGTCGGCCATCTGGCTCACTGCACCGTGCTCACGGTGAAGTAGTCCGACGGCTTGGGCGGCGCTGGCTCATTCGGTGGACTTGCCATGGGAGGACTGGGCTGGGCCGGTGGACTTTCGCCTCTGGCTGGCCGCGGGCGGCGGCGCCAAGGTGGTGGCCGCGCCGAACCCGGAGAAAGAGGTACGTGGTGAATGAGCAAATCAATGGTTCCGAGGAGTTAGAGGATCTGTCCCGGATCGTGCTGGAACTGGCAACGGTTCTGGCTGCACTTCTCGAGACCCACGAAGCTTCGGTGGCAGGTCAAGGACGCGATCTGGTGGCGAGTGCCCGCGATCTCCATCATCGCATTCAGGCCAAGGCGTATCCCATCACCAGCCGGTAGCCATCACCGGCCGGTAGCCATCACCAGCCGGTAGCCATCACCGGCCGGAAGGTCGCCTAAGGCATCGATATATCGACCACCTTCGGGTGCAGGACGTCGAGATAGTCGGCTCGGGCCATGCTGATGGTCGTGGTGTGGGTGCCGGCGTTGAAGGTGATCTGCTCGCTGGCCAGCTTCTGGTCGACCACCGTCGCCACGTTGTAGAGCATTCCGAAGGGTGGCTCTGCCCCCCTTTCACAGTCCGGGAAGGATGGCGAGAACTCACTCTCCGTGGCCAGCCGCACGATCTCCGCGCCCAGAGCCGTTTTGGCCCGGTCCAGGTCCACTCGGTGATCCGCAGGAACTACCGCCATCACCAAAGCATCGTCCGCCATCAACATGACTGGCTTCGCCATCTGGTCACCGGAGATGTGCTCGGCTTCGGCCACCTCCTGGGCGGTGTAGGCCTTTGGGTGGGTATGGGTCCGGTACTGGATCCCGTGTTCCATCAGAAACTTGCGAACCAACTCGGCGGACATGGGAGCCTCCTCATGATGCGGTTTGTCATCTGTTCGTATCGGCGGGCTCCCGGGGAGGGAAGGGAATAAGGTCCCAAGTGGATTGGTCCGGTCCGCCCCCGACCGGTGGCCCCTCTTGATTGAGATGACACGGCCCCGGTCGACAGTTCGGGACTACTTCCCCTATCAGGGGGCCCAGCCGGGCGGGATCCTGTAGTCGACTGAAGGTGGTGCTCCGGTGTTCGTGAATCGGGTGGATGCAGGAAGGAAGTTGGCCGCTCGCCTCACCCATCTGGGCGGTGAGGATGTAGTGGTTCTCGGCCTGCCCAGGGGCGGGGTCCCGGTCGGTTTCGAGGTGGCGCAAGCGTTGGGAGCGCCGCTCGATGTCATTGTGGTCCGCAAGCTCGGAGTGCCTTACCAGCCCGAGCTGGCGATGGGTGCCATTGGCGAGGATGGGGTCCGGGTCGTCAACGCTGACGTGGTGGCAATGGCCCGAGTGAGCGAGAAGGACCTGGCGGCCGTTGAGGGAAGGGAACGATCCGAGCTCGAGAGGAGGGCCCGGCTGTTCCGCGGCGATCGCCCCCGGATTGCGCTAGAAGGTCGCACGGCCGTGATCGTGGACGACGGTATCGCCACCGGATCGACCGCCCGGGCGGCAGCCCAGGTGGCCCGCGCCGAAGGGGCGGCAAAGGTGGTGGTGGCCACTCCGGTGGCGCCGTCCGACGTGGTTATGCGGTTGCAGCCTGACGCCGACGAAGTCGTGGTGGTCTGGACGCCAGAGCCCTTCTATGCCATCGGCCAGTTCTACTCCGATTTCAATCAGGTATCCGATGCCGAAGTGGTCGAGTTGCTGAACCGGGCCGGCCCGGCCGAACCAGCTGGTTCGGGTGTAACTACCGACCCGGGTCACGACCGTCGCTCGACGGATGAGGAGGTCGCGGTGGTTTCCGGCGGCCTTCGCCTTCGAGGCCATCTCGCGGTTCCGAGACCAGCCACCGGCATCGTTCTATTTGCACACGGATCGGGAAGCAGTCGGCTTAGTCCCCGCAACCAGTCGGTCGCCAGGGTCCTTAATCGGGCCGGGGTGGGAACTCTGTTGTTCGATTTGCTCACGCCGGCCGAGGAGTCTGACCGCACCAACGTCTTTGACATCGCCCTGCTGGCCGATCGTCTGGTCGGTGCCACGACCTGGCTGGCGGAACGCGGCGAGACGGCGGGTCTACCGATCGGCTACTTCGGTGCATCGACCGGGGCGGCGGCGGCGCTCTGGGCATCAACCGAGGCCGGGGTGGACGTCGCGGCGATCGTTTCCCGCGGCGGCCGGCCCGATCTGGCCGCCGCCCGTCTGGGGCAGGTGACGGCAGCCACCTTGCTGATAGTTGGCGGTCATGACCTGGCGGTCCTCGAGATGAACCGGTCCGCCCAAGGCCGGTTGCTGCGATGCGAGAATCGGCTGGAGGTGGTTTCCGGTGCGACCCACCTATTCGAAGAGCCGGGGGCGCTGGGAGTTGTCGCCGATCTGGCCCGGGACTGGTTCGTGGCGCATTTTCACCCGCGGGTGGAAAAGACTACATCAGGGGTGCTGCACAGAGGCTGAGCCTTCGGTGTCCGCCCAGTTGAGGACCACTCTGCCGTCGACCGTGTGAACCTCGGTTCCGAGTTCGGCGCATGCCCTGGCGAACCGGGCTCTGATCCAGCCTCCTTCGTCGCCTGCAGCCAGCCGGGTGTGGCAGTAGTCGAGAGCCAGGGGAACCGCCTCCACGCGCCGCGGTCCGGTAGAGGAGAGATCGACGAGGAAAAGCATTCCCAGGTCGTTGCGAAGCACCGGGTCGACGGCGTAGTCGTCGAGAAAGTCGCCGAGGTCATACAGGACATGTCGAGATGCACCATGGAACACGTGGGCGGAGTGTCCGGCGACGAGAGCAGCTCCGCGTTCCACGAATTCTGCGGCCGCCCGCCGGACATGCGGCACGGGACTGCCCGTCATGTTGGGGCCCCAATGGGGGCTTACCAGGACCGCGTCGGAGGCGCTGGTGCCGATCGCCTCCAAGGCCCAGCCGGGAACGCCTGTGCCGAGGTCGGCGTAGGCGACGCCGGGTCGGTCTTCGCCAGCGTCGTAGTCGCGGGGATGATCGGTAAGGGCCACAATCTGTAGCCGGAATCCCCCGCGGTCGATCATGACTGGGCGACGGGCCTCGGCGACGGTCCGCCCGGCCCCGACCACCGCCACACCGGCCTCGGCCAGCAGGTCCAGGGTGTCGACGAGGGCGGTTGGCCCGAAGTCGAGGGCGTGGTTGTTGGCGAGGGTCACGCAGTCGACCCCCAGGTTGCCGAGAAAGGCGGCCGCTACCGGAGGCGCCCTGAAGAAGAACGGCTTGCGGGGATCCGGCCACGGTTCACCGCGCTCGGAGATACAGCATTCCAGGTTGAGGATGAAGAGGTCGGCCTCTCCGACCACCTCGACCACCTCCGGAGCCAGGAGAGGCACCAGGGGGTCGCTCCGCAGTTGCTCGGCGACCCCGCGACCCAACATCGTGTCGCCGGCTAGGGCAATACGGATCTCGTCTGGCATTGAACTCTCACCCATGCATCTGCCACAGCCGGCGCCCTTGTCCCAGGGACCAACGGCCCTTCCCCTGGTTCGCCCTGCTCCATAGGTTGAGCAAAACGAGAGGACCAGATGCAGTCTTTCCATGATGTGATCCACGACCTCCGCCAGCCCACGCGGGACTTACGCGCGGCCATTCCGGAGACCTGGTCGGCCTTCAGCGAACTCAACCGATCGGCGATGGCGGACGGAGCCTTGCCCGGCCGCATCAAGGAACTGATGGCACTTGTCTTGGCGGTAGCCGACGGTTGTGACGGCTGCATCGCCTACCACGCCCGCGCCGCGGCCTACAAGGGTGCCTCCGAGCTGGAGGTGGCCGAGGCCCTGGGTGTGGCCCTGCTCATGGCAGGTGGTCCAGCTTCGGTGGACGGCCCGCGAGCCTTCACCGCGTTCCGCGAGTTCCAGGCAGCCGTTCCCGTCGGCGCCGTGGGGTGAGCCGCCAGCCCGGATGAGCAGCCGCCAGCCCGGATGAGCATCTGCGACTTTCGGCCCTGTTAGGGCTTTGCTGCTGCCGCTAGATCGGGATTGGGAAAGGAGGTTTCGATGACCAGTGAGCGAGAGTCGTCTGGTGGACGTTCGATGTGGATGGTCTGGGTGCTGGCCGTCATGGTCGGCCTGTTTGCCTTCTGGTTTGTTCGCAACCGTCGGGAAGCCTGAGCCCAACTGCGTGAGCCCTTTGCTGGCTGAGCCCTTTGCTGGCTGAGCCCTTTGCTGGTGCGAACCCGGGTTGGGCGTACCGTCGTTAGCCTTGGTTGATCCACAGGATCGCGGATCGTGACCCGGCCAACTGAATCCCGGACCATCGGCGTGCTGACGGCGGGAGGCGACTGTCCCGGGCTCAACGCGGCCATCCGGGGCGTGGTGACGCGGGTAACCGCAGCCGGGGGAACCGCGATCGGCGTGCAGCACGGATGGCAGGGCTTGATCGAAGGAGAGACCCGCCCCCTTCGGCGGGAGGACGTGAGGGGGATCCTGACCAGAGGAGGAACCATTCTCGGAACGTCGCGGATGGACCCCTACGTGCACGGGAATGGCCTGGAATCGATCCGCAAGACCATTACGGACTCCGGCATCGAACGCCTGATCGTGATTGGCGGCGACGGCTCCTTGCGTTCGGCCAGCCGCCTGCAGACCGAGGGGCTCCAGGTGATCGGCGTTCCTAAGACCATCGACAACGACGTTGGGGGTACCGACCTCGCCTTCGGGTTCCACACTGCCGTGCAGATCGCCACCGACGCCATCGACCGGCTTACGACCACCGCTGAGTCCCACAACCGGGTCATGGTGGTCGAGGTTATGGGCCGCAACGCCGGTTGGATCGCCGCATATGCCGGCATGGCCGGCGGAGCCGAAGCGATCCTGGTTCCCGAGGAGGAGCCTGACCTTCCCGACCTGGCCTCCCGTCTGGTCGACCGCCATCGATCGGGCCGGGATTATTCCATCGTGGTGGTGGCCGAGGGAGTGTCCATGCCGGCCGGACATGAGAAGCCTGCGGCTGTTGACGCCTATGGGTTTGCCCGATTGGGGGGAGTCGGTGCTGCTATTGCCCAGGAGCTGGAACGCTTGACCGGTTACGAAACCCGGTTGACGACGCTCGGCTACCTGCAGCGGGGCGGTACTCCCACGGCCTTCGATCGGGTGCTGGCGACGCGATTTGGAGTGACCGCCGCTGCTCTGGCCCTCGAGGGGGTCAGCGGCGTGATGGTCGCCCTCAAAGGCGACGAAGTCGTCGCCGTCGATCTGGAGGCAGCCTGCCGGGAGCCCCGCCAGCTCCCCCCGAGTCGGTTCCTCGATGCCTCCTGGTTCTTCGCGTGATCCTGTCGGTTGGCGCCGGGGACATGGGGAATCGGGCCTTCCGGCTCTGGCGGGTCAGTCCATGGGCGCGCAGAGTCGGGGTATGCGCAAAGCATTCTTCATCGTGCTGGCTCTCTCGATTGCCGCCTGCGGTTCGGGGGGCGACGATAATGGTTCGCCCACGGAGCCCGGAACGGCCTTTGACGTGGCCGTGGGAGACTCATTCACCGTCCGCCTGGAGTCCAACCCGTCAACCGGATTCAGCTGGGCTCTGGTGGAAGACCCGCCCGATGCGGTGGTGGTTCTGACCGGAGAAAACTACATCGACCCGAACACGAGTTTGGTTGGGGCCCCTGGGATCCAGGAGTTCACATTCGAGGCCGCCGGGCCCGGGTCAACCTCCATCGACCTGTGGTACGTCCGGCCCTTCGACGATCCTCCTCAACCAGCAGACGAGGTCTCATTCCCGGTCACGGTCTCCGGCTGAATAGGTCTCCGGCTGATTAGCTAGAAGATCCCGAGGTCCTCGTCCATGGTGACCGCCCGGGCCGCTTCCGCCTTGGCCTCCATCGATGCCAGTCGCTCGTAGTAGTCGGGGAACTCACGCAGGTGCGCAAGGGCGATCTTCGCCGTGAGCACGGGATCGTCGTGGGTGATGTCGGTCGCCTCCTCCCGGGACCCGTGCTCCAATTCGACCTCCATGCCCTTGTGCAGGGCTTCGATATCAAAAGCCTCCTGGTTCCAGTCGATCTCCAGGAACTCGGCCGTCTGGACAACCTGCTCCCGGTCGAACGCGGCAATCTTCATACCTACCTCCTTCCGCTTGGATTCTTCTGGTCGGATCGAGCGAGTCCCAGAGCCCAAGGTCCCTTCCGACGCGTGCGAGTGCGGGGCCTACCATGCCGCCGCGGGACTTTCGACCCTGGTCGTGAGCAGGGGGATCTGTCTTGATTCACCCAGCGCTCCGATCGGCGGATCGTGGAGGCCGGAAACGGCGAAACGTGTGTCGATCGGAGCGTTTCTTATAGGAGTGTCTCTTCGGTCATGCCTGTCGGTGCCGGCGGAGGCGAC
>DATHSX010000483.1:0-5063 GCA_035463935.1 Acidimicrobiia bacterium
GAAGGTCAATCCGAACTCTGCGACGAACACCTGCCCGGCCGCCTGGGCATCCTCGACGTCGAGCCCGATGAATTCGATCCGGTCTCCGTACTCCGAGTGGGCCTGTTCCAGCAGGGGCGCCTCCGCCCGGCAGGGGAGACACCACGAGGCCCACACGTTGACCACCGCCGGACGATCCAGGTCTGCCAGGATTAGCTGAAAGCCGGCGGGATCAGTCGCGGGTATGGGTTCACCCGATGGCGGTGGGCTGGCGTTGGCGCACGCCGCCACTACCACCAAGCCAGCAACAACGAAACGCACCGAACCATTATGCGGCGGGATGGCGCTCTTGCTGCCACGGCCGGCATCGGCCGGCGTCAGCACCGGATGGATCGGGCTTGGCTGGTTCGACCCGGTAGCTAGCCGGTTTTTCGAGCGCTGACGGCCTTCTTGGCCTTCTTGTCCTGGCGCTTCTGCTTGAGGTCCTTGGTCGCGACCTTCTTGGTGCTCTTGCCGCCCTTGTCCTTGTTTGCCATCAATTCCTCCATCGGATGCCGTCTGTAGGCAGCTTCATTCTGTCAGATTCGAGCGGCAACCGCCGGTGTCTTTCAGGACCCGGTGGGGAGATGGCTCATCACGTTGACGACGGTGCCGTCAGGATCCTCGACGAAGAATCGGCGGACCCCCCATTCCTCATCGTGAATGGCCCGGGCGATGCCACCGCCGTGGGCCACGGCGCGGGCATGGGCATCGTCCACATCGTCCACCTCGATGGTCACGTGAGGCCCCTCGGAGGTGTGGGCGGGGTCGCCGCGGAAGATCTGGATCTGTGCCGTGGGATTGGAGGGCGACATGAGGGCGGTTACCCAGCCCATGTCCATCCCGACTTCGAAGCCGAACACATTGACGTAGAAGTCCCGGGTGCGCGGGGGATCGGGGGAGTAGAGGTTGGTTACTACCCGACGGATGCCCATCCGATGAGGCTATACCGGGATGCCCCCGTGCGGAATGGCCTTATTGGGTGCTCGTCTCACCGCTGGCGGCTATGTGGCGGACCATGTCCGCCATCGAGAAGAAGACGTAGTCGGGCCGCGGTTGTTCTGCGACCTGTGCGGTTGCGCCCCGATCGCCTCCCTGGGACTGCCGGTTGCGATCGATCCAGGCGGTCGATAGGCCCAGAGCCATTGCCGGAACATGGTCGTGGAAGAGGCTCTGGGCGGCGTGAAGCACGTCGGGTGGATGCAGTCCGAACCTGTCGCGCAACCGCGCCAGCATGAACTCGAAGTTGCTCGGGATGGGCTTGTAGGAACCGATGTCCTCGGCGGTGTAGACCGCGGCGAATTCCACGCCGAGCCTGGTACTCGAAGCCCCAAAGCCGGCGCGGTCGACGTTTGACAGAATGACGAGCCGATAGCGCATCTGGAGGTAGCGCAGGGAGTCGGCGCTGTCCGCAAACGCCGGCCAATGCGGCAACGAAGCGCCAAAGGCGGTGTCCAACTCGTCGGTGGTTGCGAGTGCGAGCTCGGCGGCCATCGCTCGATGCACCAGCTCCAGGATCCGTGGATAGGGGAGGTCCGGGGTTCGGCTCTGCTGGTCTGACTCGTGGGTGGCAAAGGCGTGGAGCGCTGCGCCCCGAACAAGGTCAGCGCGCCCGTTCGCCGCAAGCAGTGGCTGCAATGCGTCCCAGATTCCGGTCTCCCAGTCGATGAGCGTGCCGTAGCAGTCGAATGAGATCGCGCGGTAGTCGGTGAGGGGCCGTTTCATGGCGCCGAAGGTAGAGCCGCTGCGAGCGGTCGCGCCAGCCCCTGAAGGAGTAGGGCCGGTGCGGGCCGAGATCGGCTACTTAGCTCGCCGGTCCAACACTCCCAGAAGCGAGTCCAAGCCGATCCCCCGTTCCGCGAGCAAGACGAGCAGGTGATAGACGACGTCGGCGGCTTCTTCGGTGACCCGGTCGACCGCATCCCCGGCTGCGTGGTCCTTGCCGGCCAGCAGCACCTCGACGGCCTCCTCCACGATCTTCCTTCCTATCGCTTCCGGGCCGGAGTCGAGGAGAGCAACGGTGTAGGACCCCGGGGGTCTGTCCTCTTTCCGTTGCTGGATCGTCGCAAAGAGTCGGGACAGCGTTCCCGCGGTCTCCGCGCCAAAACAGCTGACGCCGCCCGTGTGGCAGGTGGGACCGGCGGGGATGACCCGGATCAGCAGGGCGTCGTCATCGCAGTCCGAAGCGATCGAGACCACTTGCAGGGTGTTGCCGCTCGTCTGACCCTTCTGCCAGAGCCCCTGCCGGCGGCGGGAGTAGAAGTGGACCAGGCCGGTTTCCCTTGTGAGGCGCAGGGACTCCTCGTTGAGGTATCCGAGCATCAACACCTGCCCGGTGTGCTCGTCCTGGACGATCCCGGGGATCAACTCTGCGTTCATGCCGCCAGCCGCACCGGCAGGCCGGCGGTGGCCATGGCGTGCTTGACCACCGAGATCGACAACTCCTGACGATGAAACAGCGAGGCCGCCAGAACCGCATCGGCCCCAGCCGCGATGGCCGACACGAAGTCGGCGGGTGATCCGGCGCCGCCGGAAGCGATCACGGGCACCTGCACGGCCGCGGACACGGCAGAAATCAGCTCCAGGTCGTAACCGGCGTGGGTGCCGTCGCGGTCCATCGAAGTCAGCAGGATCTCTCCTGCTCCCAGCAGGACACCGCGCTGGGCCCACTCGACCGCGTCCAGGCCGGTTCTCTGCCGGCCTCCGACCACCACTACCTCGAAGCCGGTGGGCGATCGTCGGGCGTCGATGGCCAGCACCACACATTGCCGCCCGAAGCGGCGGGCGCAGGCCTCGAGCAGGGCCGGATCGCGCACCGCGGCAGTGTTGATGCTCACTTTGTCCGCCCCGGCCCGCAGGGTTGCCTTCATGTCCTCGGGCGATCGGATCCCGCCTCCGACGGTTAATGGAACGAATACCTCGGAAGCGGTACGGCGAACAACATCGAGCAACGTTGTCCTCTCCTCGGGTGCGGCCCCGATGTCGAGAAAGGTGATCTCGTCGGCCCCCTCAAGGGCGTACCGAGCGGCGAGGTCGACCGGGTCCCCCTCGTCGCGGAGGTCGAGGAAGTTGACACCCTTGACCACTCGACCGCCGATGACGTCGAGGCAGGGGATGACCCGCTTACGCAACACGAGTGACCTCGGCGCACAGGGATACGAAATTGGCCAGCACCCGGAGCCCGCCGGGACCGCTTCTCTCGGGATGGAACTGGACGCCATAAAGATCGCCGGCCGCCACCGCCGAGACAAAGACCTCGTTGTACTCCGTCAGTCCGGCGATCACATCGGCGTCCTCGGGGACGGGGGCGTACGAGTGTACGAAGTAGAAGAGGTGGTCCGTGCCGGCGAACAAGGGGTGCGACCCGCTGACGTCGTTCCATCCGATGTGGGGGAGCCGTGCTCTGCCTTCGAGCCTTCTCACCTCTCCGGCCATGAGGCCAAGGCCGAGGGCGCCGTCCTCTTCGGACCGATCGAACAAGACCTGCATGCCCACGCAGATGCCGAGGAGCGGAACCTGCAACTCACCCAGCGGCCCGGCCATGCCGGCCGCCTCGATCCCGGCCATGACCGAGGCGGCCGCCCCGACCCCGGGCAGAACCACGCCATCGGCCTCCGCCAGCGCGATGGGATCGGCCGACACGACGACGTCGGCGCCGGTCGCGGCCAGGCCCTGGGCGATGGACACGAGGTTCCCCGCCCCATGGTCGACGACGACTATTCGCGTCACAAGCTGCCTTTGGTGGACGGGATGCCGGCCCGCCCCGGGTCAATCGCCACCGCCTGTCGGAGGGCCCGAGCCAGGGCCTTGAACGCGGCCTCGGCAACGTGGTGGTCGTTGGTGCCGGTCGACGTCAGGTGGAGGGTGAGACCGGCGGTCCGGGTCAAGGCCTCCAACAGGTGGGGGATGTTCTGAGTGGTCAGGTTGCCGATGCGGTCGGCCCGCAGAGCCAGTTCGAGTGCCGCATAGGGCCGCCCCGAGAGGTCAACAGCCGCCCGCGCCAGCGCCTCGTCCATGGGCACGGTGGCATCGCCGAAGCGAGTGATGCCGGATCGATCGCCCAGCGCCTGGGAGAGCGCTTCCCCCAAAGTCAGGGCGGTGTCCTCCACGGTGTGGTGGTCATCTACCGCGAGGTCGCCCTGAGCGTTCAACTCCAGGTCGAAGGCGGCGTGATGGGCCAGCGAGGTCAACAGATGGTCAAAGAACCCGACGCCGGTGTCGACGGTCGACTGGCCGGTGCCATCCAGGTCGATGCTGACCAGAGTCCTGGTCTCGCGGGTCGCTCGTTCGACCCGGGCGGTGCGGCTCACGGACTCTCCTCGAATCGACCCACATCGAAACGGACCGTGGCGGCCAGGGCGTGGGCGGTGAGACCTTCGGCCCCGGCCAGGGTGGTGATCGCCGGAAGCAGGGCTTCAAGGCCTGACCGGGTGAGGCGTTGCTCCTGGCGCCAGGAGCCGAACTCCTCGATCGAAAGCGGGCTGCAGGCCCCGGCCAGGCCCCCGGTGGGAAGCACGTGGTTGGCGCCGGTGGCATAGTCACCGGCCGATTCGGCCGACCAGGGTCCGATGTAGACCGACCCGGCCGAAGTGATGCGGGCGGCGTCGGCTTCGGGATCGGCGGTGGCGATCGAGACATGCTCCGCGGCGTACTCCTGGGCAAAGGCGATAGCCGCGTCATGATCGGGCGCGACCACGGCAATGCCGTTGGTCTCCAGGGTCTTGCGCAGAATCGGGCTGCGATCGAGCGACTCCAGGAATCCCTCGATCTTCACCTCCACCCGCGCCGGCAACTCCGGATCGGTAGTTACCAGCACCGCCGGCGAATCGATCCCATGCTCGGCCTGGCAGAGAAGATCGATCGCGACCAGTCGGGGGTCGGAGGCGGCGTCAGCCAGCACAAGCACCTCCGAAGGGCCTGCGGGAAGGTCGATGGCGACGTCGCCGAAAACGGCCAGCTTGGCCGCGGTCACCCAGGCATTGCCCGGGCCGATGATCTTGTCGAAGGGCCGGAGTTCTCCCGCCCCGTAGGCCAGAGCGGCGATG
>DATHSX010000484.1:0-5923 GCA_035463935.1 Acidimicrobiia bacterium
CGTCCGCGTCCTCGCGCTGCTCGAGCCCCAGAATCTGACGTGGGAGGTCATCGACGGGATCCGATCGCACTCGTGGAGGGTCGATCCCCCTCCTGCCACCGCCGAGGGCCAACTCTGTCGGTTTGCCGATCGCATCGCCTATCTGACCCACGATGTCGCCGATGCCATCCGGGCCGGCATTCTCGTGCTGTCAGATCTCCCCGCAGCCGCTTTGGGCCGCTTCGGCTCCACCAGCCGCGATTGGATCAACCAGATGATCCGAGCGGTAGTCGATCACACCATCGCCACCGGAACGGTAGGGATGGACTCCGCCACCCTGGACATCGTGAACGAGTTGCGCGAGTTCATGTTCGCCAACGTCTATCTGCGTCCCGAGGCAGAGAGCCAGAAAGACCGCGCCATCGGGATCATCACGAATCTGGTCGACTACTTCATCCACCACCCCGACGAAGTCCCGGCCTCTACCACGGTGCCGGACGCCGACCCCACCACGGCGGCCATCGACTTCGTGGCCGGCATGACCGATCGCTACGCCCTCACCACCCACGACCGGTTGTTCCGGCCGACTCTGTTCGACTGAAGTCGACCGGCGCCTCACCTCAGTGGCGATCGGCCCTTCAGAGTCGCTCGATCGCGGTGACCGTGCCCCCACCGGTCCCGTGGCAGATGGCGGCCACCCCGGCGGTCAGGTCGCGACGGCGGAGGGCGTGGAGCAGCGTCACCAGGATCCGGGCCCCCGAGCAGCCGATCGGATGACCGAGGGCGATGGCCCCGCCGTTGACGTTGAGCTTCTCGAGATCGACCTCGAGGCGGCGCGCAAAGAGGATGCTGTTGAGGGCGAAGGCCTCGTTGTTCTCGAACAGGTCGAAATCGCCCACCGTCTTTCCCTGCTTCTTGAGGAGTCTTTCCACCGCCGGGATGGGCGCCTCCGGAAAGCGGTACGGCTCACCGGCCGCCCAGGCAGAACCGGTGATCCGGGCCAGCGGAACGAGGTCACGCTCGGCGATGGCCCGCTCGGAGGCCAGGACCAGGGCGGCGGCGCCATCTGAGATCTGGCTGGAGTTGCCGGCAGTCAACAGCCCATCGGCGCGGAACGCGGGTCGCAGACCGGACAGCGATTCGACCGTCGTGTCGGCCCGATAGCCCTCATCGACGGTCAATTGCTTGCGCTCGCGGCGGTCCTCGTAGGCAACCGGGACGATCTCATCGGAGAAGGCCCCCCGATCAGTGGCGACCACCGCCCGCTGATGGGAGAGAGCGGCAATCTCGTCCAGTTCGATGCGGGTGACGCCTTCCTCGGCGATGAGGCGCTCGGTTTGCTCTCCCATCGCCTCCCCCGAGCCCGGGTCGGACAGCCCGTCACGGGCCATCAAGTCGAGCATGACCGCCCCGCCCGGAGCGTATTTGTAGCCCCAGCGGGCTCCGGCCCCCAGATAGAAGCCGGTCGACGACATGGTCTCCATCCCTCCAGCCAGGACGAGGTCCACCTCGCCGGCCTTGATCTGAAAGGCCCCGGTCATCACGGCGGCCATCCCCGAGGAACAGACCATATCGACGGCGAGGGCGTCGACGTGCTTGGGGATCCCGGCGGCGAAGGCCGCCTGGCGGGGTACCAGCTGGCCCTGGCCGCCCCGAAGGACGTGTCCCATGATGACCAGATCGAGCGCCTCGCCCTTCACCCCGGCCCTCTCCAGGGCGGCGGCCATGACAGGCCCGGCCACCTCGGGCGGGCTCGAATCCTTGAAAGCGCCGCCAAAACGGCCGATCGCCGATCTGACCGCAGACACTATGAAGACGTCGGGCATCGCCCCGAAGGTACCAGCCGGCGGTGAACTAGCCGCGGAGACGAAGGATGTCACCGTCCAAAGTGGCCCTCCCGGTTGGGGAGATCGCCTTCAAATTCCGCCCGGGTGGCAAGGCGGCGATCGGCCATCCCCCGGGCCTAGTCCTCCTGGGGAGCCATAGCCGCCATGTGGGCGATCTCCTCGACCACCGTCTCATTGGCCAGAGTGGTGACGTCACCCAGGTGCCGGTGCTCGGATATGTCCTTGAGCAAACGACGCATGATCTTTCCGGACCGGGTCTTGGGTAGGTCATTGGTGAACACGATTGACTTGGGTTTGGCGATCGGCCCGATGGTGCTGGCGACGTGCTCTCGCAATTCCTTGATCAGCATCTCATCGCCGATGACGTCGCCCCGCAGGGTCACGAAGGCGGCGATGGCTTGACCGGTGAGATCATCCTTGCGCCCAACCACTGCCGCTTCGGCCACCGCCGGATGAGAAACGAGCGCCGATTCCACTTCGGTAGTCGAGATGTTGTGCCCGGCCACCAGCATGATGTCGTCGACCCGGCCCAGCAGCCAGAAGTATCCGTCTTCGTCCCTTTTGGCCCCGTCTCCGGGGAAGTAGCGGTCCGGAAATCGGGACCAGTAGGTGGAGACAAAGCGATCGGGATCGCGGTAGATCGTCCGGGCCATAGCCGGCCAGGGGCGGTTCAGCACCAGGAAGCCCCCACCGCCCAGGGGCACCGAACTCCCGTCGTCGTCGACGACATCCGCCGCGATCCCGGGCAAGGGCAGGGTGGCGGACCCTGGTTTGGTGGGAATGATGCCCGGCAGGGGGGAAATCATGATCGAGCCGGTCTCGGTCTGCCACCAGGTGTCGACGATCGGGCAGCGCTCGCCGCCGATCACCCGGTGGTACCACATCCACGCCTCGGGGTTGATTGGTTCGCCCACCGAGCCCAACAGGCGGAGCGAGCTCAGGTCGTGGCGGGCCGGATATTCGTCTCCCCATTTCATGAACGAGCGGATGGCGGTCGGCGCGGTGTAGAGGATCGTGACCCCGTAATCCTCGATGATCTGCCAGAGGCGGTCGGCGGCGGGGAAGTTGGGGGCTCCCTCATAGATGATCGAAGTGGCGCGGTTGGCCAGCGGTCCATACACGATGTAGCTGTGCCCGGTGACCCACCCGATGTCGGCCGCGCACCAAAACACGTCGAGGTCGGGCTTGAGGTCGAAGACCTGGCTGTGGGTGGTCACCACCTGGGTCAGATAGCCGCCCTGGGTATGGACGATCCCCTTGGGCTTGCCGGTGGTGCCCGAGGTGTACAGGATGTAAAGGGGATCTTCGGCGTTGAGGGACTCGGGCTCGCAATCCTCGCTCATGCCCCGGGTGAGGTCGTCCCACCACAGGTCACGGCCCGGTTCCATATGCACCTCGTTGCCGGCCCGCTTGAGGACGACGACATGTTCGATACTGGCGGTCCGGGCCAGCGCCAGGTCGGCATTGGCCTTGAGATTGACCACCTTCCCTGCCCGCCAGGCGCCATCCTGGGTGATCACCACTTTGGCATCGGCGTCGTTCACCCGATCGGCCAGGGCATCCGAGGAGAAACCTCCGAAGACAGCCGAGTGGACAACGCCTAGTCGTGCACAGGCGAGCATCGCCACCGGCAACTCCGGGACCATGCCCATATAGAGAGCGGCGGTATCGCCCTTCTTGAGACCGAGCGACTTCAAGCCGTTGGCGAACTGGCCCACCATACGGTGCAGCTCGGCGTAGGTGATGGTTCGAGTGTCGCCCGGCTCACCAATCCAGTGATAGGCGACCTTGTTGGCAGAGGTCGCTAGGTGCCGATCGAGGCAGTTGTAGGAGAGATTGATCTCCCCGTCGGGAAACCATCGATAGAAAGGCGGGTTGGAATCGTCGAGGGCGATGGTGGGAGGGGCAAACCAGGTGAGGCGTTGCAGCGCTTGACTGAGCCAGTACACGCCGAAGTCCTCCTCGGCCTGCTCGTGAATGCCCGGCTGGGCATTGGCCTGGGCCGCGAATTCGGGAGACGGCGCAAATATGCGTTCTTCTCTCAGCAGGTTCTCGAGCGGCTTGGTGCTCACCGGGCTTCAACTCCTCCTCGTGTCATCGATGCGGAAACCTAATGCTATAGGTGGGCTACTGCCCCAGCCAGCTCCCGGCCGACCCGCGGATCGGTGCTACCGCAGAACCAGATAGGTGCCGGCGCCTAACAGGCCCATGCCCGCCAGTTTGGTGAAATCGATCGGATCCACCTCGGCCCCCAGCCAGCCGAAGTGGTTGATCACCGCCCCGACCACGAACTGGGAGACGGTGATGAGGACCAGTGCCGGGACCAGCCCGATCTGACCGACGGAGAGCGAGAGGGTTCCGATAATAACGAGACCGAGCAGGCCGGCTGTGAAGGTGTACCAGGGCAACCCGGAGGCAGCCGAGAGGTTCCCGCCGCGGAGGGCGAGTCTGATCAAGGCGATCACCACCCCTCCGGAGAAGTAGGTGATGAAAGTCGATTCGAGGGCGCCCAGCTGGCGCTGCATGTTGCCGGTGAACTGGCCCTGAATCGCAACCGCCACCCCACACACGATCGCGGCCAACACGACGAATACGGTGCGCATTAGAACATGTAAACCGAGCGCATCGCGAAACGTCGTCATACCTCGGCGAGCGGTACTGTCCCGGGATGATTCGGCGTCCCCGGCGCGCGGAGATCGTCTCCCCGCAGATCCACACGGTTGTGTTCGGCGCGGGGGCATCGACTCTTTCTCCATCCCCGACGAATCGCTGATGCTTTTCCTCAAGAGATTCTGGGGTCCCCTGTCCCGCGGTGAGCTCACAGTCACCTTTCGACGGTGGAAGGCGGCACAGGTCGTCCCGGGGAGAAGGTATCGAACCCCGGTTGGAATCATCGAAGTCGAGTCGATCACCGTCGTCACGGTGGATCAGATCACCGACGTCGAGGCGCGGCGAGCGGGCCACCCCGACGCTGCCGCTCTGCTCGCAGACCTCCCGGAACGGCCCGGGCTGCCCCTCTACAGAATCCAATTCCATCTGGTCGACGAACCCGACCCGCGAGCGGTGCTGGCTGCAAGCGACGATCTCAGTGCGGCCGACCTCGCCGAAGTTACCCGCCGGCTCGACCGGCTCGATCGCGCTGCGCACCATGGGTCGTGGACCAGGGCGGTGCTGATGGCCATCGAGGCTCAGCCCGGACGGCGCGCTCCTGATTTGGCGGCGTCTTTCGGCCGGGCGACCCAACCCTTCAAGACCGACGTCCGCAAGCTGAAGAACCTCGGCCTGACGATCAGCCTCCCGGTCGGTTACCGGCTCTCCCCCCGGGGTGAGGCGTATCTGCGGTCGGTGAGGGCCACCGAAGGCCGGGTGTAAACATGGAGATGGCGGCTCGCTGGGCGCGGGTCGGCTGGCTCATTTGCATGATCATCCTGCTCCCGGCCGCCGTGCTCGGATTGGGGGTGGTGGTGCGGCACCCGGAGATGGTCTCGGCCCCGACGCTCCTCGAATTGTTCGACCGCGTGGGCCTGTCACCGGTACCCGGCGCCTGGGTCGGCTTCGTGTTGCCCACGGCGCTCTCGTTCATCGTGGCCGGACTGATTCGGCGCGGGCGGCGCGACGACCCCGCTGCCCTCCTCTTCGGGCTTTCATTGGTTTCGCTCTATCTCATCCTGGCCGGAGTAGGGGAGGCGCTCTCGACGGTGGCCCCGAGGCCGCTCGTCCTGGGCGTGCAGAGCCTGGCCGGCGTTGTCATGATCTTTGGTCTCTTTCTGTTCCCCAACGGGCGCTTCGTGCCGCGCTGGACAGTCTGGCCGGCAGTGGGCTTTTCTCTCTTGACACTTGCCGTCCCCGACATGATTGGAGCCATCCGGGCGGCTGGCACGGGTACAGCCGCGGGGTACCTCCCCTGGGTTCGCACCCTCGGTACCGCGGCGCTTTCCCTCGCTTTGGCTGTCTGGCTTCCCGCCCAGGTCTATCGCTACCGGCGGAAATCCACACCCCTGGAGCGTTATCAGACCCGCTGGGTGCTTTTCGGGTTCAGTGTGGTCTTGATCGGGAGTCTCACCCCGGTCCTCCTCAGAGCGTGGGGCAGCCCACCG
>DATHSX010000485.1:0-11149 GCA_035463935.1 Acidimicrobiia bacterium
CTCGACCCGGGACACGCCCCGGTTGGGGGCCCAGGCGACCCCGGCGATATACCGCTCACCGATGCCAACCCGGCCTCGCGGGGTATCGATCCGGGATTGGGTTTTCACCGGTGCCTCCTTGGCCCAACCCCGCGGCACCCAGTAAGCGTCGAAGCCATCCCAAGTCGTGAGCTCGATCTCTGATATCCACTTGGTTGCCGAGACGTACCCGTACAGGCCGGAAACGACAAGGCGGGCGGGGTAGCCATGCTCGAGGGGCAGCGCCACGCCATTCATCCCCACCGCCAGCATGGCCTCCCGTCCGTCGTAGGCGACGTCGACCGGAAAGCCCACCGTGAATCCGTCCACGGCTCTTCCCACGATCTGTTGCGCACCGGTTTGGACCCCGGCCCGGTCGAGAAGATCCGTTAGAGGCACCCCCAGCCAGCGGGCGTTGCCCACCAGTGACCCTCCGACCTCGTTGGACACGCAGGAGAGGGTGACGTATCTCTCAACCATGGGCATCTCCATGATCTCGGCAAAGGTGACCTGGTAGGGGCGGTCGACCAATCCGGAAAAGCTCAGGCTCCAAGTGTCGAGGTCAATCCGGGGGATGACGATCGCGGTGTCGATGCGATAGAAGTCCTCATTCGGCACCACCAGCGGGGTGAGGCCGTCGATGGCGAACGAGGGGCTGGCGGTCGCCGGTGACCCGGTCGGGCCGGCCGCCAGGGTCACCCCGGCCCGTTGGCTAGCAGCCTCCCGGCTGGCCGAGAACCAGAGCCGTCCCACCCCGGCGGTCACCAGGGCCAACCCGCCGACAGAGGTGGTTCGCAACAACGCTCGCCGCGTCTGGTCCGGGCCGCCTCCCTCGGGCGTCGGTGGGCGCTGGCGGAGCCACGAGAAAGCCCCAATTCCGCCGGCAACGGCCAGAATCGCATTCAGCCAGGGCCCGGTCGTCCCGGCCGAGGGGTTGGTGGCAGTGGCAAACGCCCCCAATGCCCCGAATCCTGCGAAGAACACCAAGGCCGGTTCGAGGCGGTGACGCGACAGCATTCCCGCCAGGGCCCCGAGCGCGGCGCCGACGAGGACGATGCCGATGATTAGTGCCAGCTTGTCGTTGGTCCCGAACACCGAGATCGCCCAGTCCTTCATTCCGGGGGGGACCGAGTCGACAACCCAGTCGGCCACGCCCTGGATAAGGGAGGGGATTCCCATTACCCCGGCCACGAGTTCGGAGATGCCGTAACTGAGACCGGCCGATACGGTTCCGGCCAGGGCCGCCGAAGAGCGAGAGAGCGAGGCATGATTGGTCATCATGAGCAATCCAACCGGTCCGGCGGCGATTTTGGTCCATGCTCCCCGTAATGACTCGAGAAAGCCGCCAACGGATCGCGGCCTGGTCACCCCCAAGCCGGTAGAACTCGCGAGATGCACGTGATCCCCCGGCCCGTTTTCAGCCTCGGAATCGAGGAGGAGTATCTCCTGGTCGATCGACAGACCAGGAATCTGATCAGTGACCCCGGTCCGGAAATGTGGGATGCCGCCCAGGAGGCGCTGGGGGCCCGGGCCATGCCCGAGTTCTTGCGGGCCCAACTGGAGGTTGCCACCGGAGTCCATCGCGGCATCGCGGAGGCCGGCGAGGAACTCGCCGGCATGCGCCGGACCCTCGACGCGGTCCTGGCGCGGTACGACGCGGCCATCATGGCCGCCTCCACCCATCCCTTCGCCTTGTGGTGGGAGCAGCAGCACACCGACCGCGATCGATACAAGGTCATGGCAGAGGACATGGGGATGGTGGCGAGGAGGATGGTGATCTGCGGTATGCACGTCCATGCCGGCATCGACGACCCCGACCTCCGCATCGATCTGATGAACCAGGTGCGCTACTTCCTTCCCCACCTCCTGACCTTGTCCACCTCTTCACCCTTCTGGGGATCACACCTGACCGGCTTGAAGAGCTTCCGCATCTCGACCTTCCGGACGATGCCCCGCACGGGATTGCCCGAGGAGTTCGACAGCTGGACTGAGTATCAGCGGCACGTCGACGTCCTCGTTCGAGCCCACCTCATCGACGATTCCAGCAAGATCTGGTGGGACGTCCGCCCCTCCGCCCGGTTCCCAACACTGGAGATGCGCATCACCGACGTGTGCACCCGGGTCGAAGACGCCGTGACCGTGGCGGCCATCTACCTGTCCCTATTGCACATGCTCTACCGGCTCCGCCGCAACAACCAGCGATGGCGCCAGTACGCGCCGATGCTCATTTCGGAGAACATCTGGCGAGCTCAACGGTACGGGATCGACGGCACCCTGATGGATTTCGGCAAGGGGGTGCTGGTGCCCTACGAGGATCTGCTCGAGGAGATGATCGAGCTGGTGCGTCCCGACGCCGAGGAGCTCGGCTGCGTCGAACAGGTCGAGCACGCTCGCACCATCGTCGAGGTAGGGACTTCGGCCGACCACCAGATCAGGATCTACCAGGCGGCGATCGCCGGCGGTGCCAGCAACGAAGAGGCGTTGCGATCGGTAGTCGACTACCTGATCGCAGACACCCAGCACGGGGTCTGACCACCGGTTAGACGGCGTCGACCGCGCCGATGGCCCACGCCAGGCCCTCGTCGGGATCGACGATGGCGAGGTTGAGTGCCCACCCGGTGGCGGGGGCCAGGTCCGACCAGGCATACCAACGCAGCCGGGAGGCTGTTTCACCCAGCTCATCCCCGGGGGCGGGCCAGCCACTTTCGCCCAGGGCGCTGAGCACCCACCAGGTGGCAAACCGCCCGGCCGCTCCGCCCCGGCGACGGCCCATGGCTCCTCCCGAAGCCGCCGCCCAGGCCATCCATCCCAGGGCCGTCGTCGCTGGGATGGCGGCGATCCGGGCTCGGCCGAGCCCGAGGGCGCGAATGGCGCAGAGTGCGTTCCCCCCGGCACAAACCGCCTGCCCGCGTCCATTCGACTCCTCTATCCAGGGGGTGACGAGGCCCATCAACGCGACCACCGTGTCGGGATCATCTACGACCTCGGCCTGCTCGGGCAGGGAGCATTCGGACAGGGGAGGCAACGCCGGGGGATGCGACTCCACCCGGTCGGCCTGATATTGCGGCCGCGAGTATTGCGGTTCCCAGTTCATCAGCACCAAAGGCAACTCGAGAACGGTCGGATCAATCCCGGCGAAATCGATCAGCTCGTTGGCCAGCACCCGTTCGTGGGCGATGAGAGTCCTTTCCGGCCCGGCCGGCAGATGAGGCTCCAGGTCGGCGAAGGAGTGCCGGTTGGCCGCCACCTCCGTCAGGGGGCCCAGGGCGAAGCGGGCGGGGCCTTCCAGTACGGCGGCGGACGCCAGGTCCGGTGGCCCTTCCAGCGCCAACCGGTAACGGATGTGCTGGTCCACTCCCCAAAGCTGCTTTCCCCTGCTCAGGGCATCGGACAACAGGGTTCTCAGCGAGAGCAAATCGCTCCAAGAGCGTGATCGGCAGTGGCCGTCGACGATCCGGATGAGCCCATCGGTGTCCGAAGATTCCACCGCCTCAATCGTTCGGAAGTCCGGCATCACCGCTCCCGGAAAAGGCGGGACAGGACGTTGAGAATGAGGGTCGCGACGACGCTGACGACTATCGAGGACGTGATCGGGAAGAAGAAGCGGCCACGTTCGCCCTCGGAACGAATATCACCGGGCAGGTGTCCAAACCAGGACAGCCAGCCCAGGCGGGCCGCCAACCCGATCAAGATGGCCGCTACTCCCAAACCGATGAGGATGTTGCCGGCGCGCATGAGACGACCCTACGGCTGCGGCCGGGCGATCAGGCCCACAGGGTCCGGGGCCTGCGCGATCAGGCCGAAAACGGCTGGCCGGGGTCGGTCGGTTCGGCCGCGTTGGTCGGTTCGCCCGCGTTGGTCGGTTCGACCGGAGCCTCCGCGGCGGCCCGGCTCTTGTCGTCCGGAATACCTCCAACCTCCCGGTCGGCGGCGCGGCCCAGACGGGTCTTGCGCAGTTCGGCTCCCAGATCGGAGAAGGCGGCCCCGATCGCCTCGAAGAACCCGGTGGCAGCCTGTTTCACATTCTCGCGTAGCTGCTCGTCCCGGGCGGCCGTGCCGATGGTCTCGGCCAGCCGGTCCCAGGCCCCACCCAGGGTCCGGAACGCGGTCTTGACTTCTTCCTCCGAAGGGCCTTCCTCGCCGGCGGTCTGCCGATAAGTGTCCTTCAGCCTCCTTCCCAGCGAGGCAAACTGTTCGGACATCTTGTCCCAGGGGTCCTGTTCTGCCCCGGGTTCACCACCGCCGTCACCGATAGGATTCTCTGAGTGCGTCTCCATCTGCTGGATGGTACCTATGAGTTGTTTCGGGCGTTCTTCGGGTATCCGCCCCGTCTGAGTCCCGAGGGGCGGGAGGTCGGAGCGACCCTGGGGGTGATGGAAACCACCCTGGCGCTCCTGCGCGATCCCGACGTCACCCACCTGGCCGTGGCCACCGACACGGTGATCGAGTCGTTTCGCAACGACCTGTTTCCCGGTTACAAGACCTCGGCGGGGGTGGACCCCTTGTTGCTCGACCAGTTCCCTCTGGTGGAACGAGCACTGGCGGTGCTCGGCGTCGTGTGTTGGGGCATGGTGGAGTTCGAGGCCGACGACGCCATCGCCACAGCCGCACTTCGGTGGTGCGAGGATGTCGATCAGGTCGTCATCTGCACACCGGACAAGGACCTAGCCCAATGCGTGATCGATGAGCGGGTTGTGACCTTGAACAGGCGTCAGCAGGCGATCACCACTGAAGCGGGCGTCCGGGCGAAGTTTGGGGTGTCCCCGGAGTCGATTCCGGACTACCTCGCTCTGGTCGGAGATACCGCCGATGGCGTGCCGGGGCTCCCCGGATGGGGGGCGAGATCCACATCCGCAGTGCTGGCCCGCTGGCGCAAGCTGGAGGCCATTCCGGCTCGTGCGGCCGACTGGGAGGTGAGCGTGCGTGGGGCGGAGAAGCTGGCGCTGACCCTCCAACAGCGCCGGGAGGAGGCGCTGCTCTATAGAACTTTGACGACGCTGCGACTGGACGTCCCCCTCGTTGAGGATCTTGACGATCTTCGCTGGGAAGGGGTCGACGGTGACGCATTTCTGGCGTTCTGCGAGGAGTTCGGTTTCGACGACGTCCGGACCCGTCCGCACCGCTGGCGCTAGGAGCTAGGACAGTTCGCGGGCCAGAGCGGTCCGCGCCGCCCAGTAACCGCACATGCCGTGCACGCCGGCCCCGGGGGGAGTGGAGGAGGAGCAGAGGTAAAGGCCCGGGGCCGGGGTGGCGTAAGGATTCCGACCTGGGACCGGCCGGAAGACGACCTGGCCCAGAGTGTGGGCGCCGCCGGTGATGTCCCCCCCCAGGTTGTTGGGGTTGTACTCGGCAAGGTCGGCTGGAGTGATGACGGAACGCTCGAGCACCAGGTCGCGCCAGTCGGGCGCCAGATGCTCGATCTCCTGCTCGATCGCGGCCGTGTAGTCCTCGTCGGTTCCGGCCGGGACATGGGCGTAGGCCCACAGCGTGTGGTGTCCCGCCGGGGCCCGGGCGGGGTCGAAGAGGCTGGGCTGGGCCAGCAGTATGAACGGCCGGACCGGCCGTTGGCCCTGCCAAATGGCGGCCTCGGCAGCCATGATCGACTCGGCGGACCCGATATGGATCGTCCCTGCCTGGGCTAGGCGCTGGTTGATCCAGGGAATCGGACCTGCGAGCGCGTAGTCGACCTTGAAGGCGGCGGGGCCGCGCTTGAACCTCCTGAGGCGGTTGCGGTATGAGATGGGAAGGCGATCTCCGGTGATCTCTATCAACACCTGGGGGGTCACATCGCAGAGCACCACCTTTGATGGGGGCAGTTCCGCGAGATTCCCGATCCAGCGCCCGGTCTCGATCTCGCCGCCCAGCGAACGCAGGTATGAGGCCAGCGCGTCCACGATGGCCTGGGAGCCGCCGGCCGCAAACGGCCACCCGAAGCGATGGGCGGTGATCGGATAGAGCAGCCCGAAGGAGGCTGTCAGGGGGCGGCTGAGAGGAAGGAAAGAGTGGGCCGCGGTCCCGGCGATCAAAGCGCGGGCGCCTTCCCCCGAAAAGGCGTTGATCAGGGTCCGGGCCGGCAGTACCCCCACCCAGGCGAACCGGGCCATCGCCAGGGGGTGCTCGGGTACTCTCAGCACCGGCCCGAGGAGCTGGCTTTCGATCCGATCCCAGTGTTCGACGAACGGCTCCACGCGCTTGCGATACTCCGCACCATCCGAGCCCTCCAGTTCGGCTGCAGTGGCTGCAAGCGAGCGATGCACCAGCACCGCCTCGCGGGGGCTGGTTGGATGCGCGAACGGCACAGGCGGCTGCACCCACTTCAATCCGTGCTCGTCGAGGGGAAGCGTTCGGAAGAACGGTGACCCCAGACCAAGCGGATGAACCGCCGAGCACACGTCGTGACGGAAGCCGGGCCGCGTCAGCTCCAGGGTGCGGGCCCCTCCTCCGACCGTGGCGCCGCCTTCGACCACGAGAACCGAACGGCCGGCCCGGGCTACCTCCGCGGCCGCGGCCAGACCGTTGGGCCCCGCTCCGACCACCACCGCGTCATACGTGGCTGCTGACATGCCCGCTCACATTCCTGGTGCTTCAGGGACATTCTGGCTGCTAGATCGTTACGGTCACATCAAGTGGGTGGAGACCTCACGCTCTATGTCACTGGTAACCCGCTTCCCGGGTACCTGTCCGTGCCGACCTCACCGGCTCCCTGGCCGGGCGTGGTGGTGATCCATCAGGCCTACGGGCTCGACGATGACATCCGCCGCATCACCGACCGGGTGGGGGCGCTCGGCTATCTGGCCGTGGCACCCGATCTGGTCGAGACCGGGCGGCTGCGCTGTCTCGCCGGGATGTTCCTCGACCTGGCCAGGGGCCGAGGTCCGTCGGTCGAGAAGGCGGGAAGCGTGGTGGAGTGGGTTCGGAGCCGTTCGGATTGCAGCGGTCAGGTCGGCGTCCTGGGCTTTTGTACTGGGGGAGGCATCGCCTATCTCCTGGGTGCCACCGGCAAGGTCCAGGCAATCGCGCCCAACTACGGCCTGGCGGCCCCTGACGAGTTGCTGATGAGGTCGTGTCCGGTGGTGGCGTCGTATGGGGGACGGGATCGGCTCTTTGCGAGGCAGGCCCGCCGGGCGGCGAGGGCTCTGGCGGCGGCCGGGATCGACCACGACATCAAGGTGTATGCCAACGCAGGTCACTCGTTCATGAACCAGGCGGAGGGCCACCGCCTCACAGAGGCCCTAAGCCGGCCCTTGCTGGCGGTCGCCTACGACCGCACTTCTGCTGAAGACGCCTGGGCGCGCATAGAGGCCTTTTTCGCCCAACACCTGCATTGATTGCGAGCGGGCCGTCGGGGACGCGTTTCGGACGGAACTCATCGCTGGCGCCGGGCCATCTCGGCCAGGGTGAGCCGGTGCCTGCCCTCGAGGCGCTCGGTGGCCCAGCGAGCCGGTCCGATCAGCCGGTATCGGCGGGGGAGCAGTGGCCGCAGGCGCCGCAGGGCCGCCAGGTTGAGTTGGAGCCAGCGTTCCCGGGCCGGAGACCACTTCACGCCGTAGAGCCGGCGTAGCGGCTCGGGGAGGGTGCCGAAGGCAGCAAAGCGTATGAAGCTCCACAGAGGTTTGATCGCGGCGGGAACGGGGCCGGTTCGGATGATCTCGGCCACGTTGGCGGCCACGTCCGTCATCTGCAGGCGATCGCTGACGACCAGCCTGTCGACGTAGCGCTCGAGTTCGGAGTAGGTAGCAGGGACCCTTTGGGCGGGTAGGAGCATGAGCTCGGCGGCCAGCAGGTTCTCCTGGTGGTAGCGCTGGCGCTCGGCGGGCGTCAGCCGGTGCACGGTCCTCTCGAAGAAGTAGAGCGAAGAGACTTCGAGGGCGGCGTGGACCCATAGCAAGAGGTCATGGTCGAGGGCGTCGTATGACTCGTCGGTGTAGGGGTCGATCCCCTTCACGCGGTGATGAAGCTTGTTGATCCGGTCCGCGGCGAGATCAGCCTCGGCCCGGGTGCCGAAGGTCATGGTCGACTGCAACTGCAGGGTCCGAATCAGCCGCGCCCACGGATCGCGCTGATACATGGACGTCTGTCGCGCCCCGGCTGCGACCAGTGGATGGGCGGCGTGCAGCAAGAGGGCTCGGGCGCCTCCGAACAACACGGTCATCTCCTGGTTGACATGCCAGGTGATCGAATCGGGGCCGAAATAGCCCCGGTCCGCGCCCGGGGTCGCCTCGTGAGGCGTCATGAGACGCGACCCTAACCAGGCTCTTCGCGCATAGACAGCTGTCGTCTACCTCATCACGCGAGGGTGGGCCATTTCACCTGCGAAATGTTCCGGCCCCGGTGAGGAGTATGAATACGCCCCTTGTCGTCAGGGGGCCTGGTCCCTCGCGCCTCACCTGCTATTGGTTAATTAGCCGGTGAAATGCCCCGCCCTTCGATCGGATATGCCGGGTACCAGCGGCGTCGCTTCCCGCTGCATCGATACCAACGGAGGGAAATCATGAGGAAACCAAGACGCATGGCCATCGCAGCCTTGGCACTGGTGGTGGCGGCCTGTCAGGGCGGAGCGGCCGATGAGGAGATCACCACCACCAGCACCACCACGGCAGGCGGAGAGGCGCCGGCGAGCACGGCACCCGGCGCTGGCAGTGCCCCCTATACCTATCGCCTGGGAATATTCGAAGACACGACCACCGACAACTTCTGGGCGGCCCAGGACACCCTGTCGACGGTATGGAACAGCTACGTGCTCACGCCGACCAAGCCTGCTCTCTACACGATCAACTACCCCGGGCTCGAGGTCGTGTCGGATCTGGCGGCTACCGAACAGATCCCTGGAGGGGAAGCCACGGGAGAGGGCTGGGCCGTGACCGTCCCTCTCAGGGAGGATGCCCTTTGGAGCGACGGTCGTCCAATCACGGCCAACGACATCGTGTTCACGTTCGAGACCGTGCGGGATCTGGCCCTTGGCGGCGAATGGCTCACCTGGTACCCGCTCCCCAACCCCGAGAACTCGAGCCAGATCGGACTCACCGGGGTGGAGGCGGTAGACGACCGTACTGTCCGATTCGAGTTCAATCTCCGGCCGGGCCTGGCAGTGTGGCCCCACGGAGTGGGTGTGGCGCCGATCATGCCCGAGCATTTCTGGACGGAGCAGGTGGCCGCCGCCGCCGCTTCCGAGGACCCTTTGGCCACCATCTATGCAGCCTCGGGGGCGGGCGACCCGTCAGGAGGCCCGATGGTCTTCGGTGAGCGGGAGGAAGGTGCCTTTGCCCGCTCGGTTGCCAACGCCGACTACTACGCCGCCGGAGATGAGTTGTCCTCGGGTGGCCTCACCTACACCAACGGACCGTTTATCACCGACGCGATTTTCAGCCTGTACGGCGGCCAGGATGCCGCGGTGTTGGCGCTGAAGGCCGGCGAGATCGACTACATCCTCAACCCGCTCGGCATGCAGCGCGGACTGGTCGCACAGGTGCAGGACGATCCGGCGATCACGGCCATCGTCAACCCGACCAATGGCTTCCGCTACCTCGGCTTCAACCTGAGGCGATCGCCGATGAACATCCCCGAATTCCGGGACGCTCTGGCGCTGATGATCGACAAGGAGTTCATGGCCAACAACGTCCTCCAGGGCGTGGCCATCCCCTTCTACGCCTCGATCCCCGAGGGCAACACGAAGTGGTACAACGCCGAGGCCGTCGAGCAGATCGCCTCAGAGTACGTCGGCAAGTCCACTGCCGATCGGCTCACCGAAGCGATGACCCTGTTGAAGCAGGCGGGGTTCACCTGGGAGGTCGAGCCGACCATGGACGAGGCCGGGGTTACGGTCTTGGCCGGTTCGGGCGTGCTCTTGAACGGCCAAGCGCTTCCGGAGTTGGAGATCTTGGCTCCCGGCCCCGGCTACGACCCGCTGCGGGCGACCTACTCGGTGTGGGTAGAGACGTGGCTGGAGCAGCTGGGGTTTGCTGCCAACGCCAACCCAACCGACTTCAACACGATCGTCAATACGGTCTACACGCCCGACGCCAACGGCGAACTCGACTTCGACATGTTCATCCTCGGATGGTCACTGGGGAATCCAGCCCTGCCGACGCATTACGAATCTTTCTGGGGAGCCCGCAACGACACCCTGGTCAACGGTGGAAACAACGCCGTTGGATTCAACAACCCTGAGTTCGAGACCTTGATCGATCGTTTCAATGCCACCAACGACGAGGCTGAGGCATACGACTTGATGTGGGAGATGGAGCGGATCCTGGCCGACGAGAAACCCTACGTGATCCTCTTCGACACCGGGATCCTCGAGTTCTACCGGCAGGAGAACGTTTCGTACCCGTTCACCGATACCCTCTACGGGTTGCAGAACCTGCAGGGTCTGCAGGGTCTGGTGAGGAGTGCTCGGTGAGCGCGCCGTCGGGTTAATGGCCGCCGTGGTTGCCCGACCAACCCCCTCTGTTGAACCCCTGGTCGGCCCACGTCGTAGGCTGATCGGCCGGCGTCTGTTCCGTGCGCCGGCCGATCATGCCTGTTGTGAGCTTCGCCGATATCGACCCGCGACGGTGGGTGAGCTTCGTGAACACACGATCTCGCGAGAATGATCGATGGATCGACCTGTTGGCTTCTTTCGAGGACTTCGTGGATTGGCTGGTACAGCGCCGGGTGCTGGAGCCCAACATCGGCGAGATGATGATGTCGACCTGGCAGGGGACGGCGGAGGCCGAACGGACCTGGCGGCAGGCGAGCCGTTTCCGCGGCGAACTGGCCCGGTTGGCTGAACTGACCCTGGCCGCCGTCCCGCTCGATCCCGTCATCATCGAACAGGTCAACCGCATGCTTTCCTCTGCGCCCGTGGTGACCCGGTTCGTCTCGTCGGGCGACTCGGTGGAGGAGGTGCTCACGCTCGACCCGGCGCCGCAGAGTCTGCTCTATCCAATCGCCCTGACCGCTGGACGGACCCTGGCCCGACCGGAGGGCTTCCTGCTCAAGAAATGCGCCAACGAGGAGTGCTCCCGCTTGTTCGTGGATCTGACCCGCAATCACAGCCGGCGCTGGTGTTCGATGGCCGTCTGCGGCAGCCAGGCCAAGGCCAGGGCCTACTACCACCGCCATCGTGACGCCGTGTGATCCCATCAGAGTT
>DATHSX010000486.1:0-3034 GCA_035463935.1 Acidimicrobiia bacterium
ATCGGCTGCCTGAGGTGAATCCGGGTCCGCTCCTTACTCTGGAAGGGAACATCGTGAGGCCGCGCGGATCGTCTGAGACGGTTAGGGTGCCTCCGGCAGTGAAGCTCCGGACCCGACTCGGATCTGGAGCCGGCGTGGCCCATTGGGGGTTGGCGTTGGCCCTCCTGGCTCCGGTGATGATGACCGGGGCCACGCCGGTTGCCGCTCTCGCCGCCGAGCCGTCCGCCCAGGAGTCAGTGAGCTTCGAGTTCGTCGTACCCGCCGCGACCCCCTCCGAACCGGTCTCGCTGGTCAACATCTTCAACCTCTCCGGGTTGAGCCCGACGATCATCGACCCGTCCGGTGTCGCCTACCTCTCTGCCCGGGACCGGTTGCTGGTGGCCGACTCGGAAATCGACGAAGAGCCGACCCTCTACACCGGCGCCAACCTCTTCGAGCTCACCCGGACGGCGGGGATGGTGAACGTCGGTCGGAGCCCGGACATCCCTGGCCTCGAACCGACGGGACTCGACTACAACCCGGCCAATGGCCACGTCTTCCTGAGCAGCGACGACGCCCGACGGATCTTCGAGATGGCTCCGGGGGGAGATGGGATCTACGGATCGGCTGACGACATCATCACCTCCTTTTCCACCGCCCCGTTCGGAGGCTTTGACGCGGAGGATGTCGCCTACGACGTCGCCGGGGGGACGCTGTTCATCGCCGATGGGGCAGCACGAAGGGTGTTCCGGGTCTTCCCCGGGCCCAACGGCCGGTTCGACGGCATCGCCCCCACCGGCGACGACACCGTCTCCTCGTTCGATCTCTCCGCCTGGGGAATCACCAATCTCGAGGGCATCGGCTACCGCGCCTCCTCCGACACGCTCCTCGTCACCGACGCGTCCAGCAACGACGCCATTTACGAGATTACGAAGGACGGTTTCGTCCTCCGCTATCTGTCCCTCAACTTTCTCGACTACCTCGGTGCCATCACCGCCGCCGATGTGACCATCGCCCCCGCCTCCAACGGCTCGGGACAGTTGAACATGTACGTGGTCGACCGGGCGGTCGACAACGGCGACCCTGCCGACGGATTCCCTCCGCCGCTGGACGGGAGGATGTTCGAGCTGAGTGCACAGTTCTCGAACCTGGCCCCGTTCGTCGATGCCGGTCCCGATCTCACCGTGGCCCAGACGTCCGGCGCGACCCTCAACGGTCTGGTGGCCCACGATGGTCTGCCTTCCCCCTCCGCCATCTCATCTGCCTGGACCATGGCCAGCGGCCCCGGCTTCGTGTCTTTCGCCGCGCCGAACTCCGCTGACACGACCGCCACCTTCAGCCAGGCCGGAACTTATGTGCTGCAACTACAGGCGACCGATTCGCTTCTATCCACCGCCGACACCGTGCAAGTGGTGGTGCTCGGCGACATCCCTCCCTGCGTAGCCGGCGAACAGAGCCAGGCGAACTTCATCGACTTGGGAGGTCTGTCAGCCGACGCGCTGCGGGCGATCGACTGCATGGTGCGGTTCGGCATCACCGCCGGCACCGGTCCAGGCACGTTCTCTCCCTTTGCGCCGGTGCCCCGCTGGCAGATGGCGCTCTTTCTGATTCGGACCGCCTCCGCCATCGGCATCACTCTGCCCGACGGGTCCTCGCAGGGATTCACCGATATCGGGGGCTTCGATGCGGCCACCCAAACGGCGATCAACCAACTCGTCCAGCTCGGCATCACGGTGGGGACCGGCCCGGGCACCTACTCGCCGAGCGCGCTGGTTTCTCGCTGGCAGATGGCCATCTTCCTCACCCGGCTGGTCACGGCGGCCGGCATCCCGCTGCCGAGCGGGGATCCGGTCGGCTTTGCCGATATCGCCTCGCTCGACCAGACCGCCCAGACCGCCATCAACCAGATCTACCGCCTGGGCATCAGCAAGGGCACCAGCGCCACTACCTACAGTCCCTTGGACCAGACCCTGCGCTGGCAGATGGCGATCTTCCTGACGAGAACCCTGGAGGCCACCCCCATTCTGTGACCGTTCCGGCGACGTTTGACCTTGCGTAGAGCGGGTTCACCGTCGGGAGAACGGGTACCGTTCCCGTCCGTGAAGTTTCGCAACCGCTTCGCGATCGAGACCGTCGCCGCCGACACCCTTTCATTGGTGGCCGCCGGTGCCTTCGCCTCGTGGCAGGTCTACGGGACGGTCCTTCCCTGGTCGTCGGGATCGCTGCTCATCTCCGGTCAGAATCCGCGCCCGATGGTGGCGCTGCTCTTGATTGGAGTGGCCCTGGGCAGCTGGCAGTCGGTGCGGGTGGTCGAGCCCTCGGTTCCCCGGCCTCTCTACTCCCGCGCCTTCACCACGGGCTTCATCGCCGTCGTCGCTTTCGCGCTCGGGATCGTGGCCATGCGTCCCTATTACTCGCAGGCCTGGACCACCTTGGCGCTGGGCGGCTGGTTCGTCCTGGCCATGACCCATCGGGCGGTCCGCAGACGCAGCACGTGGACCGAGAACATGGTGATCGTCACCGACGAGAAGGCTTTGGTCGACGACCTGGCCGAGTCGCCCCACGCCAACGTCGTCGACGTGCTCGAGCCGCGCGGAGAACCGCCGGCCACGGCGCTGGCGGCCAACACCACCCTGGTGGTCGATCTGCGGGCGGTGCTCTCCGATCAGATGGCGAGCTTCGTCTCGTCCAGCACCCTGGCCGGCTACGAGGTGCGGGCCCTCAGCAGCGTCTATGAAGAACACACCGGCCGGCTGGCCCTGGTCCACCTCGCCGCGGGTTGGGAGATCAGCGTCCCGCTGGAGAAGCGGGCGCCCTATGGCCCGTTCAAGCGCATCCTGGAGTCGCTCCTGATCATCGTCACCTCGCCGCTGTGGCTGATGCTGGCGGGCCTCACCTGGCTGGCCGTCAAGATCGACTCGCCGGGTCCCGCCCTCTTCCGCCAGCCGCGGATTGGTTTCGAGGATCGCCCCTTCACCATGTACAAGTTCCGGAGCATGGTGGTGGGAGCCGACGATGACGGCCCGCAGTTCACCACCCCCGACGATCCCCGCAT
>DATHSX010000487.1:0-2994 GCA_035463935.1 Acidimicrobiia bacterium
TTACCTGGACCGTACGCGACAGGCCATCGAAGAGGCCGCCCAGAAGAAGGTCGAGGGTCAGGAGATCGTTGCCCCCGCGGCCCCCGAGCCGACCAAGGTCGTCGATTTGCTGGACGCTCTCAAGGCCAGCGTCGAGGCCACCAAGCGGCGTAAGGCCGCCAGCTGATCCTGTCGGAGGCATGCCTCGATAATTAGCCCAGTTCAGGCCCTCCCGCGGCTGAACGGCGGACCCTCCTCTTCCCATGTCACCGCCTCGGGAGGCTGCGGGGAGATGCCCTTGAAAACGGGGGCGCGCAGCCTGCCATAGGGGGTCCATTCCCGGTACTCGATCTCCACGGCCAAAGCCGGCTCCACGTACACCTTCCTGCCCGGGACATCGACGAGGTTCACAAACGGAGAGTGCGGCCGCACGAACCCCGATAGCCGAGCGCTGAGCATGCGCAGAGTCGGCTCGTCGAAGCCCGAGCCCACCGAGCCCACGAAGACAAGATCTTCGCCCCGGCGGATCCCTAGCAGCAGGCTGCCGAAGGTGGCGCTGCGGCTGCCCTCCCCGGCCAGGTATCCGCCCACCACGGCCCGGCCGCGCCGGCGATGGGCCACCTTGCGCCAGTCGGGTGAACGTCTTCCCGGGTGGTATAACGATCCCGACCGCTTGGCCACTATCCCCTCGAGTCCGGCACCGACCACCGCCTCGAACAATGACTCCCCTTCGCCCCGTACGGGGTCGTTCAATGCGATCGCAGCCGGACGGTCTATCGCCATCATCAGCTCGCGGCGCTCTTCGTAGGGCCGGTCGCACTGGTCACCGCCCAAAAAGAGGAGATCGAAGGCAACGAAGGTTGCCGGCGCCAGGCCAAGTTGGAAGAACGAAGGCTGGCCGGCACCGTCGAAAGCCACCAGTTCACCGTCGAGCACGACCGGACGTTCCCACTGCAGCGTGGTCACCTCCGGATATCGCGACCCCAGGTCCACCCCCCGGCGGGAGCGCAGTTCGGTCCCCCTGGGGCTGCCGTAGGCGATGGCGCGAAAGCCATCCCACTTCACCTCGAACCACCACTCCGGATCGCTGAACGATCGCTCCCACGGCGTCGCCAGCATTGGTTGGTAACGGGCCGTCATAATCGCGATCCCATGTTCGTCGACGATCGGGCCAGAGCGCTACGGCTCTCGGTCTACGGCTGGGCCGAGACCAGCGGCGCCGTGCTGCTGGTCCGGGTGGGCCCGGACCAGCTCGGCGCCGATCGCTGGACCCTGCCGGGCGGAGGCCTGGATTGGGGAGAGCACCCCCGGAACGGACTGCTGCGTGAGTTCGAGGAGGAAACCGGACTCGTGCCCCGGATCGGCCAGCCGCTTTGCGTCCACTCCTACACGACTCCCCTCCGTCGCTCCCCGGGAGTGGAGGCCATCCATGTCGTACAGATGGTGTACCGGGTGGAGGCCGCCGGCACGCCCGTCAACGAAATCGACGGCAGCACTGTCGAGGCCCGTTGGTGGCCGATTGGACAACTGGCCACGCTGCCCCTGGTCGAGCTGGTCGAGGTTGTAGGGCGTTCCCTCAGCCTTTCGCCAGCTCCGCCGCCACCAAGCGGTTGACCAGCGCCCCGTCGACATCGTCTTTGCGGGCCTTCATGATGTGTCCCACGACCCGGCCGGCCGCCTTGGGATCGCTCCCCACCCCCAGTTCCTCGATGGCCGATCGGACCAGGAGCGAAGTGGCGGCCTCATCCAGTTTGCGGGGCAGCCAGCGGGACAGGTAATCCACCTCCCATCCCAGTTTCTCGGCCAGGGGTCGGCCTCGCTCGCCGATCTCCTCATACTCCAGCCGGGCCTTGTCCATCTTCTTGGCATAGGAGGCGATGACCTGGCGGTAGAGCCCATCATCGACCTCGCCCCTGAAGCCGGGGGCGGAGCTGGCCACCTTGACCTCGGTGTCGATTATGCGGATGACGTCCTTTCGCTTGGCGTCGCCCTGCTTCATGGCGTCGCGCAACTCCGAGGCCAGCTCTTCTTTGATGCTCATGTTCTCTCCTGCAGGGCCCGGCGCATTCGGCCGGGATCGTCGGTGATGATCGCGGTCACTCCCAACGATGCCAACCCGATTACCTGCTCGGGGTCATTGAGAGTCCACACGGCTACCACCAGGCCGCTCTCGGCCGCCGCCCGCACCGCCGGCCCGGATTCGAGGGCCAGTTCCCACTGCGGGATTACGGCCACGTGGCCCATGGCGAGGGCATGGTCCACTGCGTCTTCGAGGCTGCCCCCGGCATCAACCAGCAGGCCGGTGCCCACCCGGGGGTAGGGCTGGCGCACCGCGTCCATCGTGGGCCAGAAGAAGCACGAGAGCAGGTCATTCGGACGGGCCAGGCCGGCGGCTCGAAGCGCCAGCCCATGCTCGGGGTCGAAGCCGGGCTCGCCCGGATAGTTCTTCACCTCGAGATTGAAAGGAAAGTCGGGGAATCGTGCCAGCAACTGTTGGAGGGCAACCGGCCCATGTCCGCCCCCGAGGTCGAGGGCGGAGAGCACACCCCAGGGTGTGTCAGCCACGGGGAGGTCTCCGAGCACGGCATCGTGGGACAGGACCAGCACATCGTCCACCGAGGCCCTGATGTCAACCTCGACCATGTCGGCCACGGTGACGGCGGCCTCGATCCCGGCGAGAACATTGTCGGGAAATCGCGTCGGCCATCCGCGATGGCCCACGATCTTGAGATTCTTGAGATCTTCTCTGATTATTGTCCCTGAAAATCGATTGCTCATCAGCGAGGGCGTTGTTACCGTACCTGGCTGCAAATCAGACCCCTTCTTCTTCCGGCGTTTGCCGCCTTGTGAAGAAGTTCACAATGTAAGGACCGAGAATGGCAACCACACTTACCATCACCACCGAATGGCGAGACCTCGCCGCTTGCCGGGACTCCGAACCATCGCTTTTCTTCCCGATCGGCAGCACCGGCCCTGCCATCGATCAGATTGCCGCCGCCAAGGTGATCTGTGCCG
>DATHSX010000488.1:0-9060 GCA_035463935.1 Acidimicrobiia bacterium
ACGAATCGACGGTTCCCGCGGAGAGGACGATCCTCCTCGAGGAAATCGTCCTCTCCTACGGGCAGACCTTTTGGACCCTGGAGGGCCGGAAGCTCTAGGGCAGGGCTGCACGACCCCGTTGGGCGCCGGTCTACTGTCTACTTTCCACTGATGAGATCCGGCGTGTTCGTTCCCCAGGGGTGGAGGCTCGACTTGGTCGGCATCCCCGCCGAGCAGCAGTGGGCGGTGATGCATGATGTAGCCGTCGCGGCCGAGACCGCCGGCTATGAGTCGGTCTGGGTATACGACCATTTCCATACGGTCCCGGTGGCTACCCAGGAAGTAACCCACGAAGCCTGGACCCTGATGGGGGCTCTGGCCGTCACGACCGAGCGCATCCGCCTTGGTCAGATGTGCACCTGCAACTCGTATCGGCCCCCGGCCTATTTGGCCAAAGTCGCGGCGACGGCCGATGTTCTTTCCGGGGGCAGGATCGAGATGGGCATTGGGGCGGGCTGGTACGAACAGGAGTACCAGGCGTATGGGTATGAGTTCCCCCTCCCCGCGGTCCGGATCGGGCAGTTGGGGGAGGCGGTGGAAATCATGCGCCGGATGTGGACCGAAGACGAGGTCCATTTCGACGGCAAGCATTACCAGTTGGCCGGCGCCATCTGCGAGCCCAAACCGGTGCAAAAGCCCCACATCCCCCTCTGGGTGGCGGGGGGCGGAGAACAGCTGACCCTGCGGGTTGCGGCCCGGTATGCGGACTACACCAACTACGGGAACGATCTCGAGGATTTCGTTCGGCGCTCGAAGATCCTGGCGAACCATTGTTCAGAGGTGGGGCGAGATTTCGACGAGATCGTCCGCACCCACAACTTCAACATCATCTGCGAAGAGAGCGATGCCGCGGTGGCCGACAAACGGGCCTGGCTGAGAGACCACTACTCACAGCGGCTCCCCGAGGGGCGCGTCGAGCGGAACGTGCACAACTTCCACGACTTCGGCGGGACTTCCGAGCAGCTGATCGAAAAGCTCCGCCCCTGGAAGGATGCCGGGCTTGCGTATGCCATCGCCTATTTCCCCGACGCTGCCTATGACCGCTCAGGGATGGAACGCTTCGCCCGGGAGGTCATCCCGGCGTTATAGCTGACCCGTCGCCGGCTCACACCAGAATCCGGGCCAACTGACGGGACTGGGCGACCAACTGTCCGGTGCCATCCCACAACTCGCCGTCCTCCTCGACTAGGCCATTCTTGAGGTACCGCGACTTGGTACGCAGCACCATCCATCCCGGCTCCGGCCATCCCGGCTCCGGGCGGGCCCGGGTGTGCACGGTCAGCTCCAGGGTGGGGGTCCAGCCGACCATTCCCAGGCAAAACACCGCCGGGGGAAACGCATCCACGAGCAGCGGCAGAGCCGCGGTTACCGCTGGCATGTCGTCGCTGAAGCGGATCCGCCCGAAGAACTCGGCCGGGCCGTCGGTGCGGGCGGGTCGGCCGTCTGCTGCCAGCGCTTGTTCGGGAGGCAATTCCAACACGAATCGCTCGGCGATCGGAAAAGGGTGGGGACGTCCCAGGCTGGAGACGAGGCCCGGGGCGGGAAGAGGGGTCGGTTCCATGATCCTGGTGGGACCGACTGTTCCGGCGAGATCCCCGTACGTGGCGAGAACTACCAACCGCTCGCGCCTGTCCTGGCTGAGGACGGCCTGGGCGGTGGCGAGGCTGCGGCCTTCCTTGACGACGTTGACGGACACCTCGGCCGGCCCCGGTTCGGCGGGCGACAGGAAGTGCCCGGTCGATGTCAACGGGTCGGGATGACGAAGCCGCCGGCCGAGGGCGGTGAGAGCGATACCCATCAGGTACCCGCCGTTGGGCCGGCCGCCGATCGACCAGCGGTCGGTGACCGTGGCGGCGAAGCGGTCCTCGCCGCGGGGCTCGACCGCGGTGTCCTCGACGAAAGCGTGGCTCACGGGACGATAAGGAGAGGACAGGGTGCGTGGTGCGCAAGCCTGTCCGCGACCGAACCGATCACCATCCTTTCCACCAACCCGGCGCCCCGTCTCCCCACCACCAGCAGGTCGGCCTTCTCCCGTTCGCACACCGCCAGGATCGTTGAGGTGGGATCGCCCAGTTCCTCGACGGTGGTGTATGTGATCCCGCTCAGGTCGACGTGGTGCTCGACCGAGGAAAGCACCTCCTGCTGGCCGCTGACCAGTGCCTCGGACAGGGCCTCCGGAGTAGGGGGCTCTCCGGTTACCCCCCACCACCCCTCGGGGGGCCGGACCACGGTCATCAAGACCAGTCGGGCCCGATGAACCCGGGCCAGGGTGGCGGCAGCGGCGACCGCTCTCTCGCTCTGCGCCGAGCCGTCGATGGCCGCGACAATTACCGAAGGTACCCAATCCATGGGGCCAGCCTAGGCCCGTCTTGTTGAAGATCGCCGCAGCGGCGACACTTGCGGCTGATGCAAAGGGAGATGAATTGAAACCAACCGTGGTAGTGGCCGAGTCCCTGGCTCCGGCCGGTCTCCAAGCCCTCGAATCGGCGGCCGAGGTCGTCAACGCTGCCGGATGGGAACGGGCGGCGGTCATGAAGGCGATGGCGGACGCCGAGGGCCTGGTGGTCCGTTCGGCCACCAAGGTCGATGCCGCGATGATCGCGGCCGCGCCCCGCCTGCGGGTCATCGGACGCGCCGGCATCGGAGTCGACAACATCGACATCGACGCCGCCACCCGGGCCGGGGTGCTGGTAGTCAACGCCCCTGAGGCCAACACGATCAGCGCCGCCGAGCATAGCTTCGCCCTGCTGCTGGCCCAGGCCCGGCATATACCGCAGGCCGATTCGCGGACCAGGTCAGGAGTCTGGGATCGCAAGAGCTTTGAGGGCGTGGAGTTGCATGGCAAGACCCTCGGCGTGATCGGGCTCGGTCGAATCGGCAGCCTCGTGGCGCATCGCGCCACCGCGTTCGGGATGAAGGTGATTGCCTACGACCCCTTCATCAACGCCGAGCGGGCTCGTCGGATCGGGGTCGAATTGACGGACCTGGATCACCTTCTCGCCGGCGCGGACTTCATCACGATCCACCTGCCGCTCACCGCCGAGACCGAGGGCCTGCTCGGGAAAGACAACCTCTCCCGCTGCCGACCCGGGGTCCGCATCATCAACACCTCGCGGGGAGGCATCATCGATGAGTTGGCTTTGGCCGAGGCCGTGAGGCAAGGCCGAGTAGCCGGTGCCGCCCTCGACGTCTTTGCCCACGAACCGTTGACCGAAAGCCCGCTGTTCGAGCTCCCCCAGGTCGTTCTCACCCCGCACCTGGGTGCCTCCACCGTGGAGGCCCAGGACAAGGCCGGAACTCAGGTGGCCGAAGCCGTGGCCGCCGCCCTGCGGGGCGAACTGGTTCTCTCTGCGGTCAACGTCGACCTGGGACGGGAGGTGCCCGAGGAGGTGCGCGAGTTTCTCCCGGTTGCCGAGCAACTAGGCCGGGTCTTCATCGGCCTCGCCGGCGGAGTGCCCGTTCAGCTTCGGGTCAGCGCCTCCGGCCGGCTCGGGTCGGCCGAAGTGCGCCCGCTCGGCTTAGCGGTGCTGAAAGGCGGCCTGGGAGCGGTTTCCAATCAGGCGGTCTCGTACGTCAACGTCCTCAGTCTGGCCGAGGAGAAGGGCATACAGCTCGTAATGGAGTCCACCGAACACAGTCCCGAATACGTGTCGATGGTCTCGGTGTCGGGTTCTGTGGGGGGAAAGGAAGTGTCGGTTGCCGCCACCCAATCGCGTAAGGGGCCGATGCTGGTCGAGATCCTCGGTCACGACGTCGAGCTTCCCATCAGCCGCCATTTGCTGATCGTGCGCAATGCCGATGTTCCCGGCATGATCGGCCGGGTGGGGGTGTTCCTCGGGGACGAAGGCATCAACATCGCCAACATGGTCGTGGGGCGATCCCGGCTTACTAACGACGCCGCCATGATGGGCATGAACCTCGATCAGCCGCTCACCGAAGAACAGGTGGCCCGTCTCCGGCACGTGCCGGGCGTCGAAGAGGCCCGCTATGTCGAGGTGGCAATCCAGCCCCTCAGTTGAGAAGGGCCTGCACCACCCACCCGGCGGCCAGTCCGTACAAGCCGGCGACGAGGTCGTCGGCCATGATCCCGCTCGAGGCCTTTTCGGCCGCGGCGACGCCGGGAAACCACCGCTTGGCGATGTCGGCGATCCGGAATACCAGCCAGCCGACCAGCGCGGCCGGGGCTCCGAGCCCGATGGTGGCGAGAAAGGTGCCGGCGGCCTCGTCGATCACCACCCAGCCGGGATCGTCGTCCCCCAGCCGCAGGGCCTGGATGGACCAGATCCCCAGCACGATGGCAACCCCCAACGCCAGGATCCGCCCGTAGACCGGGGGTATCAGCAGCGAGATGCCCAGAGCCAGGAGCGCCCCCACCGTCCCCGAGCCCCGATGGGAGCCGCGCAACCGGCCGAGGAGCAGACCCGAGCCCAGAAACGAAGCGACCCATCTGGCCATTGCGGCCAGCGTAAACGCCCACGGCGGATCGTCTTCGATCACAATACCCCCGTGCGACCTGAAGACTTAGCCCTCCTCACCACCGCCGCCGACCCCCAGATCGAGCCGGGTGGCAGGCGGGTAGCGTTCGTCGTCACCGGGATCGACCTCGAAGAAGACGTGTACCGCCGCTCGGTTCACCTCCACGACGGCGAGACCGTGGCTGCCTTCACCGCCGGACCGGTGGACTCGTTTCCCCGCTGGGCCCCGGACGGACGCCGGCTTGCCTTTCTGCGGGCCACCGACCCCAAGAAGCCGGTTCCCCAGGTGGCGGTGATGCCCTCGGGCGGCGGCGAGGCCAGGGTGATCAGTTCCTTTCCGCTCGGCGTGGAATATCTCGCCTGGTCGCCCGACGGCCGCTGGATCTGTGCGGTGGCGAAGTCGTGGCTGCCCCACCTGGCGGAACTGTCCGACGAAGAGCGAGGTCGCGTGGCGAAGCGAATCACCCGCTTCCCGTATCGGTTTGACAATCGGGGCTGGTTGCACGACCGTCGTCGTCAGCTGTGGCTCCTCGACCCGGGCAGCGATGAGCCACCCCGTCGATTGACCGAGGGCGACTTTGACGAGTCGATGCCCGCCTGGCACCCGAACGGGGAGAGGATCGCCTACATCACCGATCGCACGCCCCGCCAGGGTCTCGACGCCGGGTTCGACGTTTACGAGGTGACGCTGGAGGGCGCCTTGTCGCCGGCCGCGCCACGGGGGGGATGGATCGCCCCGGTCTACTCCCCGGAGGGAGCGCTCCATCTTCTGGGTGATCCGCACACCGACTACCCCCGGGTTGCCGGCCTCTGGAGTGGCGGGGAGGAACCTCGTCAAATGCTGCCCGGCCTGGACCGGTCGCTGTTTTCGCTGGGCGCCGGCGTCCTCCTTCCCCAATGGCGTCAGGGGGCCCTCTACACGGTGGTGGAGGACTCGGGTCGCGTCGGCGTGTCGCGGTTCGCCGAGGACGGGGCGGGCGAGATCGTGGTCGGGGGCGACCGGATCGTCACCGGGTTTGACGTCGACCGGCACGGACGGGTGGTGGCCTCGGTCAGCACGACCACCGAGCCGGGTGAGGTGGTGTCCGTCGAAGGGGGTGACGAGCAGCGGTTGACCTTCCTAGCTCCCAAGTCAGGTCTCGTGGTGAAGCCGACCGAGCACTTCCGGGCACATTCGTCTGCGGGAGAACTGGACGTGTGGGTGGTGTTGCCGGACGGCGACGGACCGTTTCCGGTGCTTCTCAACATCCACGGTGGTCCCGCCACCCAGAACGGCTTCGGGTTCTTCGACGAGTTTCAGGTATATGCCGCTGCCGGATACGCGGTGGTGGCGGCCAACCCGCGGGGATCGTCGGGACGGGGCCTCGAGTTCACCCGGGCCGTGGTCGGCGAGGGGTGGGGTGAGATCGATTTGTCCGACATCACGGCGGCCCTGGAGGCAGCGCTCGACCGGTATCCGCAGCTCAACCGGGAGCGGATGGGGATCATGGGTGGTTCGTACGGTGGCTTCATGACCGCCTGGGCCATCGCCCACGACCACCGGTTCCGGTCGGCGGTCGTGGAACGGGCGCTGCTCTCGTTCAACTCATTCAGCGGGACCTCGGACATCGGCCCGTTCTTCGGGCCGAACTACCTGCAGACCACCGAGCGGGAAGTCGCCTGGCAGAAAAGCCCGCTGTCGGTGGCGGACCGCATACGCACTCCCACGCTCGTGCTGCACTCCGAAGAGGATTACCGCTGTCCGGTCGAGCAGGCCGAGCAGTTCCTCATGGTCTTGTGGCAGAACGGGGTTGAGGCGGAGATGATCCGTTTTCCCGGCGAAGGTCACGAGCTCTCGCGCAGCGGCAAGCCCCGCCACCGGGTGGAGAGGTTCGAGGCGATCCTCGACTGGCACGCGCGCCACCTATCAGGCGACAGCCAACAGCCCGTGGATAGCGGCCAGTAGCCATTTCCCCAATCCGGGGTCTCCGCATTCGGGGTAGCCTCTGTCCATGGACTCCGGCAAGTACATCTGGATGGACGGGGAGATGGTCGATTGGGACAGCGCCACCGTCCATGTCCTGTCCCACGCCCTCCATTACGGCACCGGGGTGTTCGAAGGGATCAGGGCATACGAGACCCCCGACGGCACCGCGGTGTTCCGCCTGCGCGAGCACATCGAGCGGCTGCACCGTTCCGCCAAGGCCTACGGCCTTCCTCTGGCCCACCCGGTGGACGACCTCATCGAAGCCTGTCGCCAGATCATCGCGGTGAACGAACTGGAGGCGGGCTACATCCGGCCGCTGAGCTTCTACGAGCTCGGCACCATCGGCCTCAACCCAGGAAACGCCCGCGTGCGAACCATCATCGCCGCCTGGCGCTGGGGGGCCTACCTCGGGGAAGAGGGGTTGGCCCGGGGAATCAGAGTGCGCGTCTCCTCGTGGCGACGGATCCACCAGTCGAGCTTTGTCCCGGTGGCCAAGGGCACCGGCCAGTATCTGAACAGCGTCCTGGCCAAGCAGGAGGCGGTGGCCACCGGCTATGACGAGGCCGTGCTGCTCAACATGGAGGGGAACATCTCGGAAGGCTCCGGCGAGAACCTGTTCTTGGTCCGGGACGGAGAGCTGGTCACCCCTCCGGTCGCCTCGGGGATACTCGACGGCATCACCCGGGCCTCGGTGATGCGGCTGCTCGCTGACGAAGGGGTCCCGGTGCGGGAGGCCACGCTCACCCGCGGTGACCTCTATGCCGCCGACGAGTTGTTCTTCACCGGCACCGCCGCCGAGGTCACTCCCATCCGTGAGGTCGACGACCGCCCGGTCGGCTCCGGTGAGCCAGGCCCGCTGACCCGGCGCGCCCAGGACCTCTTCGCCCAGGCGGTGGCGGGCAAGCTCTCTGCCTACCGTTCCTGGCTCACGTTCGTCTGAGCAAGCACCGACCGTGGGTCAGCAGCCAAACGTCGAGATCACCCGGGCCGATCTGCCGCGGGAGGTCCTCGAACCGGGACCTCCCCACCGCTGGCGACCGACCCGTCCCGGAGTCATCACGGCTCCCGAACAGATGAGGTGGGGCGGGGCTTTCGGTACCCCCGGCCCCGATACGGGGTTCGCGCTTCGCATCATCAGGGAATCTGATCTCCCCGACCGGTCGGAGGGTTTGGAGGCGGTCCTGGCGGCACTGATGGGCGCCCGGGCGTCCCTGTTCGGCCGGGCCCCCACCGCCGAGGACCTAGCGGTGGCGCTGGTCGTCGCCGGGTATGGCGAAGGCCTTCCCCCCGAGCTGGCCCGGCGGCGGGAACGATGGGTGGACGCCACCGCTCGCGAAGCTTCACCCGGGCGCACCGCCGCCGCCGAGGTCGATCGCGACCTCCTCATGTCCAAACCGGATCAGGTCATGCGGCGGCTGCGGACCCCCGGCGAGTGAGCTTTCGTTACCTCACCGGCGAGGTCGTCGCCATCGCCGACCCCGAAGCCGCCGGGCGGATGCCCAAATACCACCTGTTGAACTGCTTCGGCTGCGGTCCTGAGAACCCGGACCGCCTGGGAGTTGAGCCCCGGCTAGAGGGTGACCGAGTCGTGGCCGAACTGAGCTTTCCCCGCCGTTTCGAGGGTGGACCGGGCGTGGTCCACGGCGGCGCCACCGCCGCCTTCTTCGACGACCTCATCGGCTTCGTAGCGATGGCGCACATGCAGCCGGCGGTTACGGCCCGCCTCGAGATCAACTACCTACGGCCGATCCCGGTGGGGATGACCATCAGGGGGGAGGCCTGGCTGGCCCGGGTGGAGGGGCGCAAGCTCTTCCCGGAAGCCGTGGGCCTAGGCCCCGATCAGGAGGTCCTGGTCGAGGCCCGCGGGATGTTCCTCCGGGTCGGGATCGAGCACTTCACGAGAACGCTGGAGAAGGCCCGTCGCCTACCCATGTTCGAGTCGGACGAGTACTACCCGTGATCGGTCTGCATGGTGACGGTCGGGTGGCGCGACCTCACCCGGCCGACGATGAGGGAGGCTCGATCTTCGTCTGCCTGCCGGAGGCGATCGCCCACCGGGCCTGACCTGGCTGCTCTCTGCCGCCTCCCGTCTACCGTCTGACCCATGAAAATAGTTCGCTTCAAGACCGGCAATGACATCGCCTATGGCCTGGCGGAGGGAGCCGGGGTCACCGTCTATCAGGGTTCGCCGTTTGTTGCCTGGGAAGCGACCGAGACTCTGGTGCCCTGGGAGGCCGTGCAGTTGCTGTCACCGGTAATCCCCTCCAAGGTGGTCTGCGTGGGCCGCAACTACACCGAGCACGCCCAGGAGTTCGGACATGAGGTTCCCGAGGAGCCGGTGATCTTCCTGAAGCCGGCCACCTCCGTCATCGGTCCCGACGCCCCGGTGGTGTATCCCCCGGCTTCTTCCAACGTGCAGCACGAAGCGGAACTGGCGGCGGTGATCGGACGGGTGGCTCGCAACGTTTCCGCCGAAGACGCCGGCCGTTACATCTTCGGTTATACCGCCGCCAACGACGTGACCGCTCGCGACTTGCAGAGGAAGGACGGGCAGTGGGCCCGGGCCAAGGGCTTCGACAC
>DATHSX010000489.1:0-2581 GCA_035463935.1 Acidimicrobiia bacterium
CCAACGCCGCGGCGGCATCAAGGCACAGGTCTTCGCGGTAACGAGGGCCGATCACCTGCACCGACTGAGGGAGACCGTGCCCGATGCCCACCGGCAGCGCCACGGCGGGCAGCCCCAGCACGTTGATAGCCAAGGCCATGCGCATGCCCCGCACGATGGCCGCCACCTCGGGGGTGGTCCGGTCCTTGCCGACCTCAAACGGCATGTCGGTGGAGATCGGAGCGAGGATCAGCGGATGCGTCTCCTGGAACTCACCCCACGCCCGGAGCAGCGAGTGACGCGTGACAAAGCTCTGCATGTGCGTGCCCGGGTCCAGGTCGCCAGCCACCTCGAACAGCGCCGACACGAACTGCCTGGTATACGGGCGGACCAGCGGCAACCAGATCTCCCACCCTGCCCGCACGGGCGGGATGAGGATGTCCAGCCACATCCTGGCGGCCACGTCTATGGACGGCGGCTCGACCTCCTCGATGGCATAGCCGGCATCCTCCAGCGCCCTGGCCGCCTTCCTAACGCCATCCTGCACCTGTCCCGCTGTGCCCTGGCTGGCCGGGTCGAGCACCAGGGCCACCCGGACGGGTTTGACGGGTTCGGGGCCCCGGAGCGGTGCCGGCACGGTCCAGGGATCACGCCAGGTCGGCCCGGCCATCACCTCGAACGCGGCTCGGAGATCGGCAACTCGCCGCGCTAGCGGACCCTCGACCCCCATCAGTTGGTTGCTGATCGGCAGGTCCACCGGCTCGATGGTGGTCGCATGTGGGATACGGCCCAGTGTGGGCTTCAGTGCGCTGATCCCGCAGCATTGGGCCGGCCAGCGGACCGATCCGCCCGTGTCGTTGCCGAGCCCCAACGGCGTCATGCCGGTCGCCAGCGCCGCGGCCTCACCGCCACTCGAGGCGCCGGGGGTTCGGGACCGGTCCCACGGGTTCACCGTGGCACCCCACATCTCGCTGTCGGTATGCCAGCCAATCGCGAAGTCGGGAAGGTTGGTTCGGCCGATCGGAATCGCCCCTGCGGCCCGGACCCGCTCGACGTGGGGGGCGTCCCGGTCCGGATAGGCGCCCGCCAGCGCCTTTAATCCGTGAGTGGTCGGCGTACCGGCGAGGTCGATGTTCGCTTTGATGGTGAAGGGGACCCCGTGGAACGGCGCCAGATCGGCGCCACCGACCACGGCGCGGTCAGCCACCCTGGCGGCTTCGATGGCTCGCTCGCCCAGGACGACCGTGACGGCGTTGACGGAGGGGTTCACCTCCTCCATTCGCCGGAGGTGGGCCTCGATGACTTCCTGGCTGGAAGTCTGCCGGGATCGAATGGCCTCGGCTAGTTCTATGGCGCTCATGCGCCACAGGTCGGTGGTCGTATCGCTCATTTTGCACCTTCTTGATATTGCCTTTGGCTCCGCCGAACGGCCATCGCCGTGGCACCAACAGCGGCCACGGCAGCCGCCGTGGTGAGCGAGGGCCGCCTGATGACGGGTCGCGCGTAGAGGGACAGCGATGCCAGCGCTGGAGGATCTCGCCGAGCCTGGCCACCAGTTCGGGGTCATCGACTCGGGACGGGTGCACCTCTGGCATCTCGAAGGAACGGCGGTCATCGGCAACGACCATTCCTGACACCTCCCGCCAACGTTGCCGTGATGTTCAGACGAGCGATAGAGCCAATCGGCCCCTTCCCGCGTGATCAGTCGACGGCCAGGAGTAGGCGAACCAGTCCTTCGATGCGCTGGGCGCGGGTGGTCGAGCGCTTGGCGCTGTGCACCCACCACAGATGCTGCTTCTTGACCGCGTCCGGCAACGCCTCGTAGGCCGCGCGGGCGTTCGGGGCGGCGGCGAAAGCAGCTTCCAGATCGGGTGGGATGATGAGGGCGTCGACCTCGTCCGTCTGCGACCATGAGCCGTCCGCCCGCGCAGCATCGATCGCCGCCTGACCCCGCTCGGTCATCAAGCCCTCCGCCACAAGGCGCTCGATGCGCCTCTTGTTCAGAGCCGACCACAGGCCTCCCGGCCGGCGGCGAGAGAACCACTGCATCATCCGCTCGTCGTCCACCCGGCGGGTCAGGCTGTCAATCCAGCCGAAGCACAACGCCTCCTCGACGAGATCGTCGTAAGTGGGTCCCTCGAGGGTGCTCGACTTCTTGCGGTACACGATCCACAGTCCCTCGTGGCGATCGGGATGCGAGTTGAGCCAGTCGCGCCAGTCCGAGCGCCAGGCAGGGGTGAAGACCTCCTTCCCGTTGGGCGAGGGCGGGTTCGGAAGGTCGGCGGTCCTGGTCACCGCCCCCACCCTACGTCACCTCGACCGCGAGGCCCGTTGGATCGTGAGTGGTCTAGCTGCTTACCGCCTGCAAATCGTGCCACGGCGAAGCAATTGGGGCACCCGGGATGCAATAGGCCGAGCCCTGACGTAGAATTGGGAATCCACCGACGCGGGGTGGAGCAGTCTGGTAGCTCGTCGGGCTCATAACCCGAAGGTCGCGGGTTCAAATCCCGCCCCCGCTACTGAAAGCCCCGGCTAGCGGACTGCTGACCGGGGCTTCCACCGTCTCCGGGCGCTGTTCTACCGTCGCTTCTATCGGATTCTC
>DATHSX010000490.1:0-4201 GCA_035463935.1 Acidimicrobiia bacterium
GATCTGGCAGCTGCTGCTTCAGGTCTGGCACCGGCTGGCCGCTCCCAGGGAGGCGCACCCAGGGCCAACTTTCGAGCGGCTCTTGGAAGCCTCGCGGGCATACGAGCGGTTGGTGGAGGTGCACTACATCTCCGGTGAAAACCTCCCTTCGCTTTATGCCGCTCTGCGCGCCCTCAACCTGGCCGAGGCAGCCGGACCCTCGCCCGAGTTGATCCGAGGATGGGCCACTGCCGGGGCGATTTTCGGATTTGTGCCGTTGCGCCGTTTGACGTCGCGCTACCTCGAGCGAGCCCTGCAAGCGTCCGAGTCAGGAGATCCGGCCGCCGCCGCCTGGGCGGCACTGGTAGCCGGGTTCTACTACTCCGGTCTTGGCGAGTGGAACCGTTCCCAAGCTTTGATGGACAAGGTGGTGGCCATTTCGAGTCAGGTGGGAGACGGCCGCCGACTAGAGGATGGTCTGTCGAACCTGATGATGCAGGCGTACCTGCGAGGCGACATCGCCCGAGGGCTACGGCTCACCGATGAGCTACGGTCCCGGGCGGTGGCCCGTCACGCCGATCGGCCGCTCTCTTATTGCCTGCAGGGACGGGCCTACCTCCTGTTGGACCTTGGTCAGGCCGACGAGGCACGCCATGTCATCGATCAACTCGAAGACGTTCAAGGCCGCGACCAGCGCTCCGCCGATCAGGCTTTGATCAACGACACCTTTGGTTTGCTAGCCCTGGCCGAGCTCCGCCGCGGCAACCTCCGCAAGGCTCTGACCGCAGCCGAGATGTTGCTGACCCGAGTGGCGAAACAAACCCCCAGCAATTACTCGACGATTGCCGCATATGCCGCTCCCGCCGAGGTCTATGCCGAGGCCTGGCGGCTTGCCCCCTTCGATCGAGACCTTCCGCGGCAGCTCAAGAGGGCCCTCCGTATGTTGAAGCGATACGCCCGCGTGTTCCCGATCGGGCGACCGCGCTTTCTCGTGTGGCAAGGCGTCTACAACGAACTGAGGGGGCGAGGCAACCGGGCCCTCCGGGACCTGGAGATGAGTCTGGCCGAAGCGGTGCGGCTCCAGATGCGACTCGACGAGATGCGGGTTCTCAAGGAGCTGGCCCGCTTTTTGGGCGACTCCCATCCAGCGGCTCGTGACTACCGGAGCCGGGCCAAGAACATCCTGGCCGAGGTGAACGTCGACTCAGCAACCACCGCGGCCTGACCCGAAGGATCTACGGAGTCCTCCCACCTTCGGGCAATGAGAAATGGGAGTGGACGACCTTCCAATCGCTGTCACCGAAATGCTTCAAAATGAGGGTCCACCGACCGAGATGACTTCTGTTGCTGATTTCGAACCGTCCCTCGATCACCGTCCAGGCAATGTCTCCCTCGATGTGAATGTCAGGCGAAAATCCGGAATCAGTCAGCTGTCCCTGGACCTGGTCCAGACCGAAGTCGGATCTGAGTGCTCGCTGGATATCGTTGGGGTGAGTCCAGCTTTCACCGGACTTGGTTCCGATGACGTGGGCATCCTCTGCGAGGAGGGACAGCAACGTTTCCTCATCGTGGAACTGGTAGGCGTTACGAACCGCCGCGATGACCTCCGATGGCTCTGCCATCTGAGTGGCTCCTTTCTTACGGAGCGAGCCTATCAGCGGCTGCGCTGCCCCCGCCCGGTGTCCTAGGCGATAGCCTTCCGGTTGTGTATCCGCTCGCTCTGCAAGCGATCGCAGCCGGGAGCGTGCTCGACCTCTTCCGGGACTTCGAAGGCGCCGCCCCCCACACGTCGCAGCGGCTCCGAAGTTGGCTCAAGACGTGGTTTGGCCCGGAGCCGTTAGAGAAGGTCTTCACCCGACCGGACGCCTTCCCGCTGCTGCTGCTGCCTTGGTGGCTGGAGGCATCGGTACGCGGGTCCGACCTGTCTATGCAACGTGAGTTGACTACCTCATCGATCAGCGGATACCTCTACATCCGTCTCATCGACAATCTGATGGACCGTGACGCTCCGGCCGACGTCGCCATGTTGCCGGCACTGAGTTTGCTTCACACCCGGTTCACCGATCCATTTCGCAAGTGGTTTGGGCCCCAGCATCCATTCTGGGCGGAGTTCCACAACATCTGGTTCGAAACCGCCGAGGTAACGCTGCTCGATTCCACTCTCGATTCGATCGATCGATCGCAGTTCGAAACGATTTCGGCCCGCAAAACGGGTGCCGCCAAGATCCCGGTGGCCGCCACCGCCCACGCGATAGACCGATCCGACCTGCTCCCGGACTGGTGTCAGTTCATTGACCGGTTCGGGTGCTGGCACCAGATGACCAACGACCTGTTTGGTTGGCACAAGGACCTGCGCAACCAGAACACCACCTACCTGTTGTCGGAGGGACAGACGGCCGTAGCGGAGTCGATCGAGAGCTGGTTCTATCGAAAAGGGTTCGACTGGGCGATCCAACAGCTCGACGGGTGGATGGACGAGTTGCGGGTTCTCGGTGACCGGATGGGATCGCCCGACCTCCTTTCTTATCTCGACACGCGCCACGCCCTGTTGCACGACCAGGCGGCCAGGGTTCGGGGCGGATTGGAGGCGGTAACCGATCTCGGCCGAATAGTCACTCTCGGACAGGGGCGCCCCAGCCCAGGCGAGAGGGGCCCGATAGAGTGACGGCAACACTGGGGGGTGGATAGATGGCTGTTGAGCCAGACAGCGAGCTTCCGATCGGTTTCAGCTACCTAGTCGGTAAGGCCGCGTTCGATCCCGAATTCGCCAGCGCCCTTGCCGAGAATCCTCCGCAAGCGCTGCGCTCGATCGGCATCGAGCCCACCGAGGAAATGTTGGAAGCACTCCGTCGAATCGACACCGACGCCATCATGGACTTGGCGGCGGCGTTCGATGACAAACGAGGAGTGGTCTAAGCCCCCGACGCCGATATCGAGAGGGCGCGCAAGCACAGGGCCGTGGTGAGCAATCGGCTCGAATACCACGTCGTGCGACCACCAGCGGCCGGAGCAAAGAAAAACGGCTCACCGGGCCAGCCGCCGTCGAAACTCTGAGCGTGGGCGACGATCGTTTCCCACGACTCCTGGTTGACGTCCGCCAGGCCGGGCCGGGAGCAGGTCCAGACCAGACAGGCCGCCTCCTGCGGACTGATCCGCGCTTGTTGGGCCGATCGGAGAACCTCGGTTCGCAGACGCTGTCGAGCAAGTTCGGCCATGTCACCGTCCAATTCTTCGAGGCGGTCGACAAGGTCGGCCAGAACCGCCCTGGTGTAAGACTGCGGATAGTTGACGTTGACGCTCGCCCCCCGGGCGACGTAGTCCTTCAGAAGTCGGTGCGCGGCCGGTTGGATCACCGACATGTGCTCCTGTGGTTGGTAGTCGAGAAGCCCCAAGAGAAGGTTGGCCTCGATGGTTCCGCAGCCCTCCCCCAGCGCCATCGCCGGGGCATGGTCGCGTTCGATCAGCCACACCGGCAGCCTCCCATCGGTACGTAGGTGCTTGTAGAGCAACTCCAGGTACTCGGCTAGAACCTTTCGGTGCCGCTCGGTTTGACCCGAATGCTTGTAGAGCCGGAGGAGCAGACCCAAGGTGTCGGATTCGATGTAGGGGCGGGCAGCGGGATGGTCGTAATAGGCGAAGTGCCTCTCTTCGGCCGAACTGTAGAAGTCGTCGATCAACCCGGTCACTTCGATTCCATGCTTGGCCAGGATCTCGAGGATCAAGCCGACCGGGAATCGGGCCGACGTCTCCATCGTCCCCAACAGCCCCCAGCGATGAGTTTCCCACGCTTCTCGCATGGCGGGATCGGCGAGCAAGAACCCGACCGCCATCTGTGCGGGAGTTTGCAGAGTCCGAGAAGACTCGCTGCTCACGGCCTTCGCCGGTCGGGTGCGGACCGGGCTCTGGTCGAGGGTCGCCGCCAGATGCCGTGCGTATGAACGGAAGGTCGGTAGCTGCAACTGCTCGGCCAGCGCTTCGGCCGTTTGCAGGTGGGATCGACAGTATTCGACCATCGGCTCGATCGCCCCACCGAGCACAACCTCACCTAAGATCACCTCGGCCCCGGGAGCGTTAGTCAGGTCAATCGCTAATCGCGTGACCATCCGACGGACGGTGGGTGAGACCCATCCACGAGCAAGGTGACGAATCATCGCGGCCATATCAGCGCGCACCACCTCGACGAAGCCGAGATGATCTAGAAGAGTCTCGATCCCATCGAGAT
>DATHSX010000491.1:0-2816 GCA_035463935.1 Acidimicrobiia bacterium
GACGTCGGGCGGCTCGGCGACCTGGCCGGTCACCTGACGAAAGAGGAGCAATGGGGTGTGGACGCAGCGCTACTCACTGTCCTTGGTCTCACCTCGCCGTGATCAGCCGATGACGCAAGCATTCAGGTGGGTGAGCGAAGAGTGACCGATACGCTGCGCGTGATCCTCGAGATCGGAAAGAAGCGCCGGGTCGTCGCCGGTGCGATGGACTGGCCGGGTCTCGATCGGTCGGGATCGTCTGAGGAAACCGCCTTAGCCAAGCTGTCCTCGTACCTCCCCCGGTACGCCGGGGTCGCCGAATGGGCCGGCCGGGCGAGGGCGTTCCGGCAGGCCCGCAACGTCGAGGTCGTCGAGCGCGTTCCGGGATCGAGTTCGACCGACTTCTGGGGCATCGCCCACATGCCGTCGGAAATCGAGCGGGAGGTGCTGTCAGCGGCCGACCTGAAGCGGCGGCTCGACCTGCTGCGGGCGTGCTGGGACTACTTCGACGACACCGCGGCCCGGGTCTCCGCGGAGTTGCGAAAGGGGCCGCGTGGCGGTGGCCGATCGCGCGACGAGATCATCCGCCATGTTCTTGCCTCCGAGCGCCATAACTGGTCGCCGAAGGTCGGTGTTCGCACCGAGCCTGGTGTCATGCTCACCCCGGACGGCCTCACCACTCATCGGCAGGAGTTCGTCGATGCCATCCGCGCCTATAACGCCGAGGGCAAGCCGGCGCGTACCTGGCCGATCCAGTTCCTCATCCGCCGCACCGCCCAACACGTGATAGATCACGCCTGGGAGATGGAGGACCGCGACCTCACGCACACGGAGTAAGCAGGAGCTTGGTGGTGGACACATAACATCGCGAAGTGTCGAGCCAAAGTGCGATCGGACAACTTGTCGACCGCCAGCAGCGGTTCGATTCGGTTTTCGAGTCCCACTACGAATCAGTATCACGGTATTGCATGAGGCGGCTGGGCCGCCCCGACGGCGAGGACGCCGCCGCCGAGGTGTTCGCGGTCGCCTGGCGCCGTCTCGATGAGGTCCCGACAGGAGATGCCACCCGGGCCTGGCTGCTGGGCGTGGCCTACCGCGTCGTCGGGAACCATTACCGCGGCCGCCGGCGGCGTGCCCGGCTGACCGCCCGGTTGCTGGCCGAGGGTCAAGTCCAAATTGCTTCTGACCCGGGGGGTGAGATCCGGCTTGTCCGTCTTGCCCTCGACTCGCTCCGTGAGGACGACCGCGAGCTTCTTCGCATGGCGTCGTGGGACGGCCTCGACCGCCGAGAAATTGCTGCCGTGATGGGCATCAAAGAGAACGCGGTCGATCAGCGTCTGTTTCGAGCCCGACAACGGCTCAAGGATCGCCTCGACCGCATGAGCAAAGAGAATCCGCGAATGGACCCAACGGGAGCATCAGCATGATCGAACTCCTCCATCGCGCCGATCCCGCCGCCGGTGTCGGGGTTGACAAGGCCACCCTCCGGGCCAAGGTCGACGAAAGGATCGGCCTCGTTCTCCCCTCCTCGCCGGGTGTCGTCCGCCGGCGCCGCCCGCTGGTTTCCGCCGCCGCCTCGTTTGCTGCCGTTGCTGCAGTGGTCACTGCTTTCGTTGTCCTGACCGCCAATCCCGGCCAGGAGCCACTGCCGTTTCTGACCTTCGGGTCCGACCGGCTGGGCGACCTGCCGGGGATCGAGCAGGTGGTGCAACTTGAGACCGGAGGGGTCAAGTCGATGGCGGTCGACGGCGACATCATCTGGCTGATGGAGGCGCTCCACCGAAAGCTGAATCGGATCGGCGCCCGCGCGGGGTTGATCGAGGAGGCCTACGAGATCGATGCCCACGTCGAGGGAGTGGTCGTAGGGGGCGGCTACGTGTGGCTGTCGAGCTACGACAACGGGGGCGAGTTGCTCCGTTTCAACCCGGGGACCGGAGAGGTCGACCTCACCATCGCGCTCGGAGGCCTGCCCGGCTGGTCGGCCTGGTTCGGTGACAGTCTGTGGATCAGCAACGATCGGGGCGATCTCTATCGGATCTCGGCGGCCGGAGAGACCGTGTCGATCGGAACCGGGGAGGTCAAAGGCTTGGGTCTAGGCCATCTCTGGATAAACGATCCGGCCACTGGTCTCATAACGAGCCTCTCTCCCGACGGCACCCTCGGGGAGTTAGTCATCCCGACCCATAGCGGGCTCGAGACCATGGATGGATGGGGAGTCCGCTCCGTGACCGAAGCTGGCGGCGACCTTTGGCTGATGGACGGCGACTACCCCTTCGGGACCAACCTCAGCATCTTCCACCCCGCCAGCGGTGAGCTGCGCTCGTTCGGGAGTATCACCTTTGGCCTTCATTCCATGATCGAATTCGCCGGGTCTCTATGGCTGACCTCCCACACCGATCATCTCCTGATTCGGATCGATCCGGCCACGGGCGAGGCCCATCGCTACCCGATGCCGGGCAAGGCCGGGGGGCTGATCGTGGCCGACGGGTCGTTGTGGGTGGCTCTGCACCATCCCGGAGCCCTGCTGCGCCTCGATCCCGACGGGGGGCTGATCGAAGCGGCCGAAGTCGTGGCCGACGACTGGAACCGGTACCCCCACCGCCTGCTCTGCACCGGCGACGGCGGGGCCGGTGGTGCACCCACCATCATCCTCGAACCCTTCGACTGGATCGACTACGGGTCGTGGTCGGTGGTCCAGGCCCAGCTGTCCAACGAGGGCTATCGCGTCTGTGCCAATGGATATCTGCAGGGTGAGGCCTCACCCGCCGAGCGGGCGGCCGATCTCGACGAGGCCCTGACCGAAGCGGGGATCCCCGGCCCCTATGTGCTCGTCGCCG
>DATHSX010000492.1:0-7871 GCA_035463935.1 Acidimicrobiia bacterium
CCCTGGACGGTAACCGAGAGTCGGCGACTGGTTACGTTCCGCGATGGGCGGCAATCAGGCTCTCTGCGGCCTGAGCGAGGGCGCCGGCTGAGGGATTGCGAGGCCCGAAGATGCGCGCGGCGGCCCAGGCGCCATCCATGAGCAGCAGGAGCTGGTCGGCCAAGACCTCTGGGTCCCGGAGTCGCGCGAGCCGAGCGAGTTCGGCAAATCTGGCCCGGACCTGGCGCTTGTGGGCGAGGGCCACCCGATGCCCGGGGTGATCACGCTCGGGAAACTCCGCGGCAGTCGCCTGAAAGGTGCAGCCCAGACAGCGAGGGCTGGTTGCCAGTTTCTCGATCGCTGCGAACATGGCCACCAGCTTGGCTCCGGGATCTTCCACGCCGGCGGTGGAGCCCTCCAGCCACAGCCAGAACTCCTCGTTGGCGCGCTCCAGATGGGCGGCGATCAGGTCGTCCTTCGAGGGAAAGTGACGGTAGAGGGTCATCTTGGCGATTCCCGCCTCGGCCACGATCGTGTCCACCCCCACGGCGTGAAAGCCATCCCGGTGAAAAAGCCGGCTGGCCGTCTCCAGGATGCGCTCGCGCGCCGAAGCCTCTCTCGCCATGACTTGACAGTATACAGACCTGTCTGATACGTTCGGCGATACAGAACTGTCTAGCAGGCTCTGCCCTGCCGACATTGGCCGCCGCTACATCTTTTTGGAGCGAATCATGAAGTTCGGTCTGCAGCTTTACTCGTTCACCTGGCCGGGAGGTCCGGAGGCGATCGGTCCCACCCTGGCCAGGGCGGTCCGCGCCGCTGACCGCGCCGGCTTCCACTCGATCTGGGTCATGGACCACTTCTGGCAGATCGGGGGTCCGCAGGCCGAGCTCGAACCCATGCTGGAGGGTTGGACCACGCTGGGGTTCATGGCCGCCCACTCGGAACGGGCCCGGCTGGGGCTCATGGTGGGCGGAGTCCACTACCGGCATCCCGGTCTCTGGGTCAAGGCCGCCACACCCTGGACGTGCTCTCCGGGGGCCGGGGATGGCTCGGCATCGGGGCTGGCTGGCATCAGGCCGAATCGGAGGGGCTCGGCTTTCCTTTCCCGCCCACCAAGACCCGGTTCGACATGCTCGAAGAGACGCTTCAAATCGCGGCTGGCATGTGGGAGGGCGAGCGGGGATCCGAGGACTCCTTCCACGGTCGGCGGTTCCAGGCAGCTCGCCTTCTCAACGTGCCGCAATCGTTGACCCGTCCCCGGGTACCCATCCTGATCGGCGGTGGCGGGGAGAAGCGAACCTTGCGCCTGGTGGCCCGCTACGCCGACGCGTCGAACTTGTTTGGTGAGCCCGAGCAGCTGCGGCGGAAATACGCCGTGCTGGCGGAGCACTGCGAGGCCGTCGGGAGGCCGTTCGAGGACATCGAGCGCACCACGCTGCAGTCGGTGACCCTGGCGGGGCCGAGCGCGTTCCGGTCCGTCCGCCAGACGCCGGCCGAGCTCGTGGACCGCTTTGGGCGTCTGGCCGCGGCCGGTGCCCAACACATCATCATCAACTCCAGCGAGGCCCACGATCCTCACTTCATCGAGACTCTGAGCGAGGAGGTCTTCCCGCAACTGCGGAGGGGAGAAGGCCCCACCCCCGCACCCGAATCGGTTGGGGCCAATGCCCAGGACAAGCAGCCATGAGCCCAACTCCTGAAACAGCGAGGACAGCCGTGGTAACCGGTGCCACCTCCGGGATCGGCCGAGCCGTGGCTCTCGACCTGGCCAGGGCCGGATTCCAGGTCCTGGCCGTGGGAAGGAACGAGGCCCGGGGCCGCGCAGTGGAAGATGAGCTCGGCCAAGGCCACGGCCGGTTTCTCGCCGCCGACCTGCAAACGGTCGCCGGAGTAAGGGGTCTGGCCGCCTCGGTTCGCGACTCTCTGGGGCGCCTCGACGTTCTGATCAACAACGCCGCCGTGACCCTCCGCCACAAGGCGCTCACGGCCGACGGGATCGAACGGACCTTCGCCATCAACACGGTGGCGCCCTTCCTGCTGACGAGGGAGCTCATCGAGCCGCTGGCTGCCGCCGCCGGCCGGGTGGTCAACATCGCCACCGAGGTACTACCTCGATATCGCCTCGAGGTCGCCGAACTGGCCGACCCCCAGCGATTTTCGATGTTTTCGGCTTACACGCGTTCGAAACTGGCCCTGATCATGCTGACCATGGAACAGGCCCGTCGCTATGCAGATCGGGGTGTCGACGTGGTGGCGGTGCACCCCGGGGTGGTGTTCGATACCCGGTTGAGCTCCGAGATGCCACGATTGCTGATGCGACTCGGTCCCCTGGCGGCACGGCTCATGCGGCGCCGGACATCAACAGCCGAGGAGGCGGCCGGATGGGTCCGTCAGGCGGCCACGGCGCCGGTGGAGCCGGGCACTCTCTATTCGGAGGGTGTGGCGATGGCCCGGCCCCGCCAGGCCGAGGACCCCGCCGTGCGGGCCGCCCTCTGGCAGCACCTGGAGCAACTCACAATGGGCGGCTAACGCTGGCCGGGTCGCTAGTTGCTAGAACACGGTGCCATGGTCACGACCCTTGTCAACCCCGCCACCAACCAACCGATCGCGGAGATACCCAGACTGGGGGCGGAGGAGGTGGCGAAGGCCGTTACCGCGGCCCACGAAGCGTATGAGCAGGGGCTCTGGCGGCAGGCGCCGGTACGGGAGCGCCGCGATGTCCTCCGGCGGATCGCCGACCTGATACGGCGCGACCAGGAGCGACTGGCGGCCCTCGAGTCGGTCAACACCGGCAAGCCGATCACCGCCGCCCGGGGCGAGATCGCAGCGGTGGCCAACACCTTCGACTTCTACGCGGGAGCCGTCGACAAGGTTCACGGTCAGACCATTCCCGGCAACGCCCGGGGGACGCTCTTGACCTTCCGGGAGCCGATCGGGGTGTGTGCCGCCATCGTCCCCTGGAACTTCCCGATGCTGATCCTGGCCTGGAAGGTGGCCCCCGCTTTGGCCATGGGCAACGCGGTGGTGGCCAAACCCGCCGAGCTCACCCCCCTGACCGCCCTGGCCCTGGCCGACCTGGTGGCTGAGGCGGGGCTTCCGGCGGGCGTGTTCTCCGTGGTGACCGGCCCGGGCACCGAGACGGGTCAGGCGCTGGTCCGACACCCCCTGATCGGCAAGATCTCTTTCACGGGCTCGACCGAGGTCGGGAGCGAGGTGATGCGCCTGGCGGCCACCGGGGTCAAACGCGTTTCGCTGGAGCTTGGGGGCAAATCGGCCAACGTGATCTTTGCCGATGCCGACCTTGACGTCTGCCTGCCTTCGTCGCTCTGGGCGGTCTACGACAACGCCGGCCAGGACTGCTGCGCCCGCAGCCGGATCATCGTCGAGAGAGCCGTCTACCCCGAAGTGGTGGAACGCTTCGTCAGCGGAGCCGAGTCGATCCGGGTCGGAGATCCATCGCGGGCGGATACCGAGATGGGTCCGCTCATCACCGCATCGCATCGAGAGAAGATTGAGTCTTATCTGGAGGCTTGCCGAGCGGAGCGAGGGACGATCGCTACCGGTGGCCGGCGGCTTCCTTCGGAGGGGAACTTCCTCACCCCTGCGGTGCTGCTCGATGTCGGTCCCGAGACGAGAGTCATGCGGGAGGAGATATTCGGGCCGGTGGTGGCCATCATCCCCTTCGACACCGAGGAAGAGGCAGTGGCCCTGGCCAATGACTCCATCTACGGGCTCTCGGGCTCTCTGTGGACCCGGGATGTCGGCCGTGCGCTCAGGGTGGCGCGGCGGATGGAGACCGGCATGCTGTCGATCAATTCGTCGTCGAGCGTCCACATCGAAGCACCGTTTGGCGGAGTGAAACAGTCGGGGATCGGGCGCGAACAGGGCATGGTCGCCTTGGACCACTACTCGGAATACAAGACCGTGTTCATTGCAGAGACGTGATGGTGCTGGGTCTGCTCCTGTGCGATCACGTTCGGCCCGGGTTCCAGTGGTTGGAAGGGGACTACCCGGATTTCTTCCGGAGGCTCTTCGCCGGTCATCCCCTTGAATTGACCAGCTTTGACCTGCCCGCGGGCGACTTCCCGGTCGAACTCGATCGATGTGACGCATGGATCATCTCGGGTTCCCGGCACTCGGTCTACGACCGTGTGGCATGGGTGGAGCGGCTGGCCGACCTCGTGCGAACATTCGACCGCGAACGGCGCAAGCTGGTCGGCGTGTGCTTCGGTGCGCAGATGATCGGCCATGCCCTGGGCGGAGTCGTCGCCCAGGCCCCGCAGGGATGGCAGGTGGGGACCAAGGAGGTCGTGCTCAACAAGAAGGCGCCATGGATGGATCCCCCGGCTCCGCGGTTTCGGATTCTGTGTAGCAACGCCGACCAGGTGCTGGTGCCCCCCGACCGGATGCGGGTTCTGGGCTCGAGCCCGGAGATCCCGGTGTCGGTGACGGCGGTCGATGACCACTTGGTCGGGTTTCAGGGTCACCCCGAGTTCTCGGTTGAATACGCGGCGTTGTTGATGGAGGCGAGACGGGGGACCGTCATCCCGGACGGGACCGTCGATGCCGGCCTGGCGTCGTTGGCCGATGGGCCCGACACCGACCTCCTGGCGGGCTGGATCGCTAGGTTCCTCCTGGCTTAGGCCATCTGACGGAATCAAAACGAAGCCGGTGAAGTTGACAATGATGGACTCAACTTTCGATACGGAGAACCCTCACATATGGACCTTTCCAAGCTAACCACCCGGTCCCAGCAGGCGTTGCTGGCGGCCCGTGATCAGGCCACGGCCCGCAACCACGGCAACATCCACCCCGCCCACCTGCTCCGCGCGCTGGTCGCCCAGACCGAGGGCCTGGTGTTGCCGCTGTTGCAGGCGATTGGTGTTTCGCCCAACGACGTCCGCCAAGCCTCCGAGGTCGAGTTGAACCGGCTTCCCCAGGTCTACGGCGGATCCGAGCCGCAGATGACCCAGGACCTGGCCCGAGTCCTCGAAACCGCCGACAAGCGACGGGCCGACTTCAAGGATGACTACATCTCGGTCGAGCACCTCCTGCTGGGTCTGACCGAGAGCCCCGATCCCGCCGGGCGGGCGCTGCGCGACCTCGAGGTGACCTCCGAAGCCGTCCTGGAGGGGCTGAAGAACCTGCGCGGCAACCAGCGGATCACCTCCCCCGACCCGGAGTCCACCTTCCAGGCCCTCGAGCAGTACGGGCGGGATCTGACCGCCATCGCCCGGCAGGGCAAGCTCGATCCGGTCATTGGCCGCGACGATGAGATCCGCCGGGTCATCCAGGTGCTTTCCCGGCGGACCAAGAACAACCCCGTGCTCATCGGTGAGCCCGGCGTGGGCAAGACTGCCATTGTCGAAGGCCTGGCCGGACGCATCGCCGACGGCGACATCCCCGAGAGCCTCAAGGACCGCCGGATCGTCGCGCTGGACCTGGCGGTGATGGTGGCCGGGGCCAAGTACCGCGGTGAGTTCGAGGAGCGGCTCAAGGCGGTCCTGGCGGAGATCAAATCGTCCGAGGGACAGATCATCACCTTCCTCGACGAGCTCCACACCGTGGTGGGTGCCGGAGCCGCCGAGGGGGCGATGGACGCCTCCAACATGCTCAAGCCGATGCTGGCCCGGGGCGAGCTGCGCATGATCGGCGCCACCACCCTCGACGAGTTTCGCAAGCACATCGAGAAGGACGCGGCGCTCGAGCGTCGCTTCCAGCCGGTGCTGGTCGAACCCCCCTCGGTCAGCGACACGATCGGGATACTGCGCGGCCTCAAGGAGCGTTACGAGGTCCATCACGGGGTGCGGATCACCGACTCGGCCCTGGTGGCCGCCGCCGTCCTCTCCGATCGTTACATCACCTCGCGCTTCCTGCCGGACAAGGCGATCGACTTGATCGACGAGGCCGCCTCCCGTCTGCGCATCGAGATCGACTCGATGCCCGAGGAGATCGACGAGCTCACCCGGCGTCGCATCCAGCTCGAGATCGAGCGGGAGGCCCTGAAGAAAGAGACCGACACCGTCTCCCGCGAACGCCTCGCCGCTCTGGAGAAGGAACTGGCCGACCTGTCCGAGCAGATCAATGTCCTCACCGCCCGCTGGAGCCTGGAAAAGGAGGCGATCGCCGCCATCCGGACCATCAAGGAGAGAATCGAAGAGACCCGGGCCGCGACCGAACGAGCCGAGCGGGAAGGCGACCTGGCCCGGGCAGCCGAGCTGCGTTATGGCACGATGCGGGAGTTGGAGGCCAACCTCGCTCACCGCCAGGAGGAATTGGAGAAGCTCCACGCCGAAGGCCGGATGCTGTCGGAGGAGGTCACCGACCAGGACGTGGCCGAGGTGGTGGGCCGCTGGACCGGCATTCCCGTTTCCAAGCTCATGCAGGGGGAAATGGAGAAGCTGATCCATCTTGAGGAGCACCTCCATCAGCGAGTCATTGGACAGGATCGGGCGGTGGCGGTGGTGGCGGACGCGGTTCGTCGCAGCCGGGCGGGCCTGGCGGATCCCCACCGGCCGATCGGGACGTTCGTTTTCCTCGGTCCCACCGGTGTCGGCAAGACCGAACTGGCCCGCACGCTGGCGGAGTATCTATTCGACGACGAGCGGGCCATGGTCCGGATCGACATGTCCGAATACATGGAGAAGCACTCGGTTTCCCGGCTGATCGGCGCCCCGCCCGGCTACGTCGGCTACGACGAAGGCGGACAGCTCACCGAGGCGGTCCGCCGCCGGCCCTACTCAGTCGTGCTCCTCGATGAGGTGGAGAAGGCTCACCCCGACGTCTTCAACGTGCTGCTCCAGTTGATGGATGACGGCCGGCTGACCGACGGTCAGGGACGGACCGTCGACTTCACCAACGTCGTGCTGATCATGACCTCCAATCTGGGTTCCGAGCACATCCAACCCGACCTGCCCGATGAGGTGGTGGAGGAGCGGGTGTTGAAGGCGGTCCGGTCCCATTTCCGCCCCGAGTTCCTGAACCGGGTGGATGACCTGATCGTCTTCCACCGGCTCAGCCGGGAGGACCTGCGTCGCATCGTCGACATCCAGCTCGGGCTGTTGCGGGAACGCCTGGCCGACCGGCACATCACCCTCGACGTGTCGGACGCCGCCAAGGACCTGCTGGCAGGGGAGGGGTTCGATCCGGTGTACGGGGCCCGGCCGCTCAAGCGGGTCATCCAGAAGCAACTGGCCGACCCCCTGGCCATAAAGCTGCTCAGCGGCGACTTTGGCGAAGGCGACACCATCAGAGTGGAGGCGTCGGGAGGCGAACTGCTCTTCGCCCCGGCCACCATCCGGGCCTAGCCCACCCGCGACCCTGGGTTGTTCTCGCTGCGCTACGACGAAAACGACCCAGGGTCGCGGGAGGCGCGGGACCTTACTTGTCCCGCAAGAGGTCCAACCCGGCCCGCAGGAACCCGAGGGCAGCCCCGCGCTGGTCGGCGGCGCTGAGAAGGTCAGTGAACACCATGATCGATCCACCGAAGAAGTCGGCGTTCCAATAGGGGTCGGTGAGCCGGTCTTTGGCCCATGGTGACACGTAGACGAAGGGCTCGGGGTGGGCCGCATACCCGGGCGAGACGCCAAAGGCCGCCCGCCTCCCACCCTCCTCCTGGCCGATCTCGACCGCCACGTCGAAGTGCTCCGGCCAGAGTTGCACCCGCGAGGCCGCCTCGTCCGTCTTCGCCTCGGTTCGGATCTGCTCCAAGATCGAGAAGGCGAATCCCACCACGTCCGCAATCGCCGCCACCGCCCCCGCGGTTACCTGTAGAGGCCGATCGGGATCGATGGGGGCGGGGGGGTCATGCCAGGTGGGACCCCACTCGACCCGATACTCTACGCCGAGAAACTCCGCGGCCTTCCGGAGGGTGGTGAGGCTCTCGGCCC
>DATHSX010000493.1:0-6876 GCA_035463935.1 Acidimicrobiia bacterium
CTCGAGGAGTCCGGCGGGCCTCTGGTCCTGCGGATCGTTCCCACTCCAACTCCGGGACCCGGTGAGGCGCTGCTCCGGGTGGGGGCCTGCGCGATGGATCGGTTCGATCTCGCCATCCGCCGCGGGATACGGGAACGGGCCACCCGACTCCCTCACGTGCTGGGCCACGAGATCGCCGGGACGGTGGAGGCGGTGGGAGACGGAGTAGAGGGTCTGGCGGTGGGAACCCGGGTCGCATGCACCCTTTATCTGGTGTGCGGCCGGTGCCGATGGTGCTTGCGGGGGCGCGAAACGATATGTGAGAACTTCGGCGGACACCTGGGAGTGGATCGGCCCGGTGGCTACGCCGAATTCGTCGCCCTTCCCGCCCGCAACCTTGTCCCGATCCCGGCCGGCATCGGATTCCCCGCAGCATCGGTTCTGGCCAACGCCCTGGGCACTCCTTACCACGCCCTCACCGCCAGGATGCGATTGTCCCCGGGGGAGCGCCTGGTGATCACCGGGGCGGGTGGAGGGGTTGGCCTTCATGCCGTGCAGATAGGCGTGATGCTGGGCGCGGCGGTGCTGGCCATCGACCTCGGTGCCGCCAAACTCGAAGCCGCCAGGCAGCTCGGAGCCGACCACGCCGTCGACCCTACCGAGGAAGATCTCGCTCAGGCGATCCGGGACTGGACCGGTGGGGCCGGCGCCGACGGCGTCCTGGAGTTGGTGGGTCCGGCCACCATGCCGGCCACCCTCCGGTCGCTCGCCAAGGGTGGAAGGATGGTCATCGTTGGGTCCCACACCGGCAAGGAGTGGACGGTCGATCCCGGCGACATCTACCGCAATGAGTGGGAGATACTCGGTTCGAGAAATGTCTCGGTCGATGAGCTCGGCATCGTCGTCGACTTGGTGACGCGACAACGGCTCCGCCCGGTGATCGATCGGACGGGGCCTCTGGAAGAGGCCGAGCTCTTCCACGAACGCGTCCAGGCCGGTACCGTCCTCGGGCGTGATGTCCTGATTCCATGACTCCGTCCGTCGGTCCTGCAATCGATTGCTCCTTTCGGCGGGATACAGTGTGATGGTGACGGCCAAAGTCGCCATCCTGGGCACTCGCTATCCCGACTTGACCATCGAAGAAGCCGTGCTGCACCCCGTGGGTGCCGCCCTTGTGTCGGCCCCGGGCAGAAACGAGGACGAGATCGTCGCGACGACCGAGGGAGCCAGCGTCATCCTGGCGGGGTCGTCACCCCGTTTCACCAGGTCGGTGCTGGAACGCCTGGACGGCTGCCGGGGGATCGTACGAGCGGGTATCGGGGTCGACTCGGTCGATCTGGCGGCGGCGGCGGACCTCGACATGTGGGTGGTGAACGTGCCGGACTATGGCACCGAGGCGGTGGCTCAGCACACCCTCGCCATGGCGCTGGCGGCCACGCGCCGACTGGGCGAGGCCGACTCGATCGTCAAACGCGGTGGCTGGGGTTTCGCCGGGCTGCGACCGCTCCACGCCCCGGGAATGTTGACGGCTGGCGTGGTGGGATTTGGGAGAATCGGACGCCGGGTCGCCGGCCTGTTGCTGTCGGTGGGCTATGGGAGGCTCCTTGCCCACGATCCACTCAACGAGCCGGATGCGCACCGGGTGGAACCCGCCTCGCTCAGCCAGCTCCTCGCCGAAAGCGATCTGGTCTGCCTGCATGCCCCACCACCCGGCGGAGGCATGCCCATGCTCGGCTCCGCCGAGCTTGGGCTGATGAAACCGAACAGCGTCCTGGTCAATTGCGCACGGGGGAGTCTTATCGACCAGGGGGCGCTGGCCGCGGCGCTGTGGGCCGGGGCGCCCCGGTTGGCGGCGCTCGACGTCTTCGAACCCGAACCCCCCGATCTCTCGATCTTTCAGACCGTCACCGATCGCCTGCTGCTGTCGCCCCACATGGCCTGGTACACCGAAGAGAGCGAAGCGGACCTGCGGCGCCAGTCGGCCGAAGAGGCCAAGCGGATTCTCACCGGTGAGGCCCCGCTCCACCCGGTGGTCAAACGCAAGGAGGCTCAATGACCCAATCCATCAGCGACCTCACGAGCCCCGAGGTAGCCGACCAGATCCGGTCGAGTCGCGTCGCCGTGATCCCTTTCGGAAGCATCGAGCAGCACGGACCCCATCTTCCCTGCGGTACCGACACCATCGCGGCCGAGGTTGTGGGGCGGGCCCTGGCCGAGCGGCTCGACGCCCTGTATGTCCCCTTCGGGCCTTACGGGATCACCCCGATCCATGCCGGTCATCCCGGAACGATCACGCTGCGCCGCTCCACGTTCGAAGCCCTCTTGACCGACATCTGCACCGAGTTGATCGACATGGGCATCGACCGGTTGGTCTTCGTCAACTGGCACGAGGGCAACATCGCCTCGATGGACGGCGTGGCCACCGAGATCCAGAACTCCCACGACGGCGTATTCGTGGTGACGTCGCATGCCTGCTATGTCGCTCAGCGTCTGTATGCCAGCCAAGGCGGCGAGCTCACCCACGGCGGCGGGATCGAGGCGATGGCGGTCATGGCCCATGATCCCTCCCTCGGGAAGCTTGACCGGGCCGGCCCTACCACGCGACCGGACCACGCCCTCGCCATGGACGAAATGCGCCGGAGCAGAGAAACCTACGGCTACATCACCGACGTTACCGAGATCGATGCAGACGGCTGGTACGGCGAGCCAGGCTGGGCCAACCCCGACCTCGCCGAGGGATTCGCCGCCACTGTGAGCGCCGAGATCGCCAAACGGGTAACGGCGATTTTGGACTTACGCCAGCGCGGCCAATGACCGTCTTCAAAGGCAAGGATCTGAAGTTCGAGGAACTGCCGGGCCGGCGATCCGCCGACCCCCTCGAGGGGGTGGCGGCGTCCTCGACCCTCCGGGTGGTCGAACTGGTGAGAGCTTCCGGGCGCACCGCTCACCGTCATCCCCACTCGGAGGAGCTCGTCTATGTGGCGTCCGGCCGGGGGACGGTGTGGATCGACGGGGTCAGGCTGCCTGTTGGGATCGGGGACATCGTCCGAATCCCGCCCGGCGCCGCTCACGCCACCATCCCCGACGATGACCAGACGATGCGTTTGATCTGCTTCTTCCCGCATCCCGAGCTCGCCGCCAATCTCGAAGACACCGACATCGAAGTCTCCGGAAAGGACGCCAATGAATAACAAGGTGCGACTCGCCCCCGTTGGGCTGGGTCGATGGGCGCGGGTTCTCGCTCGCGCAGCTCAGCGGGGTGACGCAATCGAGCTGTACTCATGCTTCAGCCGGTCAGAGGACAAGCGCAAGGCGTTCCAGGAGGAATACCACATCCCGAAATCGGCTTCCTCGTACGAGGAACTCCTCGCCGACCCACAGGTTGAGGGTGTGATCGTCACCACCCCCAATGACACGCACCGCGAGGTGATCACCCGGGCGTTGGAGGCGGGGAAGGCGGTGTACACCGACAAGCCCATCGCCCAAACCCTCGAAGATGCCCTGGCGATCAAACAAGCCGTCGAGCGAACCCGGGGAGTGTTCGCGGTGGGCCATAGCGCCCGTCGTCTGTCGGGCAATCGAGTCATGAAACGATGGATCGAGGACGGGACACTCGGTCAGGTGTCGATGGCGGAAGCCAACTTCTCCAACGAACGCGGGCTGGAGCTGACCCCCCAAACGTGGCGCTGGTACCTCGACAAGACGCCCGGCGGGCCTCTGCTCCAACTCGGCGTCCACCACGCCGACAACCTCCAATACCTCCTGGGCCCGGTGGCGGCCGTGACCGCCATCCAACGCAAGCTCTACACCCCCTCGGAGGTGCCTGATGCGACCATGGCGATTCTGGAGTTCGAATCGGGCTCGTTGGGATACCTCGGCTGTGGCTGGGCCTCACCGGGCATCTATCAAATCAGGCTGCAGGGCACCAGACAGAACCTGATGTACGACCTCGACTTCACGCACTGGGACGACTCGCACGAGGCTGACGCCTGGTCGACTCTGGTCTCACAGGCTTACGGCGAGCAGGAGCGGACTCCGGTCGCAATGCCTCCCACCGATATGTTCAGGGAGCAACTCGAGGAGTTCGCCTTCGCCGCCCGCGGGGAAGCGACGGTGGAGGTTCAGGTCGATGACGCTATCCGGGCGCTGGCGGTGGTCCACGCCGCCCTCGAGTCCAACCGGCTAGGCGGCAAGACCGTGGAGGTAAAGGCCTTTCTCGACGCAGTGGGAGCAGGCGCCTCCTAAGGGATTACTCGACCCGGCGACACCGCGTCGACCTCACACTGTGCTGGGCCGGAAGAAGACGAAGAACACAAAGAAAAGCGCGAAGGTGAAGAAGATCGGATTGTCGAGACCCAAAAGGGCGAGGAAACCCAGGAGTCCAAGAAATCCGAGGTAGCGCCGCCGTTCCATTCGTCTTCCTGTCGAGATCTGCTCGACCGTACTCGGGCGACAGGGTCTCTCTCCAGGGCCGAAAGACCAGGTGGTGGAAGAGCCCGCGGTCACCCGCTCACGGGCGCAACCACTTTCGACCCGGCCGACGGGGCGCTCAGACTTCAAGGCCGATGAGGGTCACGCCGGCCATCACCAGGAACAGGGTGCCCACCAGCGCCCGGTCGATCCGCTCCTCCTGGCGAAGGAAGATCCAGCCCAGCAGGAGCGTCCACAAGCCCTGCGTCCCCTGCAGGAGCCCGACAACCCAGGCGGGCAAATAGGAAAAGGCCGTGAACTGGGAGAGGAGGGCCAGGGTGGTGAACACCCCCGCTCCCACGTACCACCACGAGATTGCCCCCAGGTTCGACTTCACGGTCTGCGCCAGCTTCCCCACCCTGGCATCGAGGGCGGAGATCACGATGAAGGCGGCCACGGCTCCGATGAAGGCGCCGATCACGGGCCCGGGGAACCGGGCCAGCCCCCACTTGCGAACGACGAACGCCAGACCAAAGAAGGTGGGGGCGGCGACGGCCCACAGGTATCCGGCCGTCGGCGGTGGTTGTCCCGAGGGGGTGACGGGCGCCGACCGTGATCTGATGAGCAACAGGAGCCCAAGGATCACCAGGGCGCCGCCGACGAACTCCTGGAGTCCCAGCGTCTCGTCGAGAATGAACCAACCGGTGATTGCAGCCACCACGGGGTTGGCGGTGAGAAAGGCATTGGCCCTGGTAGGGCCGATCAGTCGTATCGCCTTCAGGTTCGAGGAGCGCCCGCCGACCGTACCGATCACCCCTCCGACCAGCAGTGCGACGAATCCGGACAAGCTCCAGACGGGCCAGGTCAAAAAGGCGGCAACAACCCCGAGGAGGAGAACATTGACCAGGACGCTGATGAACAAGCCATTATCGACCGGTCGGGACCGTTGACCCACCTTGAACAGAATCGCCCCGCTGGCAAAACAGACCGCCGACGAGAGGCCCAGCAAGATTCCGATCATTGCGTCTCGCCGGACAGGCTGGCGGCTGGCCTCATTCGGCCCGGGCGAGATGCGCGTACAGCCAGCCGAACGAGGCCGGAGCCCACTCCCGGAAGTGCTTGAAGGCGCAATGCCCGTCGTCGGCATACACCCGGGCCTGGCGTCCCATGGGGGGGCCGTTCTCCAGCATGAAGTAGATGTTGCCGATCGGGGCGAGATGATCGTGCTTCCCGTTGACCATGAAGACCGGTTGGGTGATCCGGTCCACCAGGCCCAACTCGGATAGTGCCCAGCGCGAGAACTCGGTCCGTTCGTGTTCCATCGAGGTGGAGGGGAAGGAAGGTGGGTCTTCGGGAGCCCCGAATCTCCAGGTGGCCCGGTCGTTCCTGACCGCCACGAACTGCTCGAGTTCGGCGTCAGGCATGACGTAACCGAACGGATGCCCGGCACTTGCCACCACCGCCCCAACCTTGTCGGGCACGGTGCCTGCCAGTTGCATGACTGAATAGCCGCCGCGACTGATCCCGAAAGCACCGATTGCATCCGCCCGTACCTCCGGGCGGCCAGCCAGCCAGTCGATGGCCGCGACCCAGGCCGATACCGATTCCGGCGCCCACGGGAACGGGTTCTCACCAGTGCCCGGTGCGTCCATGACCAGGGCCGCCATGCCGTGTTCGAGGCAGTACTCGTGGGCCCACCCCCGGTCTTCTTTGAAGACGTCCGCGCCGCACATGATGAGCACCGCCGGGACCGGCCGGGAGGGGGAGGCGCCGCGCGGCACCCGGAAATGAGACCGGATGGTCTTGCCAGCATGACCGACCTCAACCACCTGCAGTGGCGGATCCAGATGGGCGCAGGCCTTCCGGTAGGCCCGGGCACAGTCTTCGGAGATCGAACGCTTGACGTCGCTCACCTCGGCGGGGAAGCGGCCGATGGCGTAGTAGGTCTTGGCGATCAGGTATTCGCGCCGGGCCGCCTCCAGTTCTCCGCTCTGTTCGAGGCGATCGGCCGCGTCCTCATGGCGCCGCCCCACGGCTCGCCAGGCCGGTACCCACAGATCCTGGGTCGTGCCCTCGAGACCGGCTACTACCTCCATCAACTCGGCGTGGTCATCAAGCATCCGCAACCAGCGCCGGTAGAAGCCGCCTTCCTGGACCACGAAGGGATCCTCGGACGGGGCAAAACCGAGTTCGATCGTCATGACGTTCCCTCCTCCAGGTACGGCCAGGGTACCGTTCCGGCCGACTGCTGAAATCGATTGCGAGCATCAGCTTCGGCTAGGAGTTGACGATGGACGAACAGCTTTATCCTCGTTTCACGGCGGCCGAACACACACGCCGCCACCGACTCGTCCGGGCTTTCATGGAAGGCGAGGGAGTGGACGCGCTGGTGGTATTTGGATGGTCGGCGCTGGGTCGGGCCGCGCAAGCCGACGTGCATTATCTCTCCACCTATCTGGGGATGCGGGACAACTACGTGGTGTTCTT
>DATHSX010000494.1:0-4811 GCA_035463935.1 Acidimicrobiia bacterium
CCCAAGCGGTATGACCTGACGAGGGTGGGTCGCTACAAGGTGGCCCAGAAGTTCAACGATGACCTCGACACCGAAAACAAGATGCTGCGCGACGAGGACATCGTCGACACCATCAAGTACCTGGTGGCCCTGCATGCCGGACAGGCGACCATGGTCACCCATCGCGGGATCGAAGTGCCGGTGTCGATCGACGACATCGATCACTTTGGCAATCGCCGGATCCGCACCGTCGGCGAGTTGATCCAGAATCAGGTCCGGGTCGGCCTGACCCGCCTGGAGAGGGTCGTGAAAGAGCGAATGACCACCCAGGATCCGGATGCGATCACGCCCCAGAGCCTGATCAACATCCGGCCGGTCACCGCGGCCATCAAGGAGTTCTTCGGGACCTCGCAGCTATCCCAATTCATGGACCAGCCCAACCCCCTGGCCGGGCTCACCCACCGCCGTCGCCTTTCCGCCCTCGGGCCCGGAGGCCTCTCCCGCGAGCGCGCTGGCTTCGAGGTACGCGACGTCCACCCCTCCCACTACGGGCGGATGTGTCCGATTGAGACCCCGGAGGGACCGAACATCGGCCTCATCGGGTCGCTCGCCACCTACGCCAGGGTGAACCGGTTCGGGTTCATCGAGACGCCCTACCGCAAGGTGGTCGACGGCAAGGTGACCACCAAGGTGGACTACCTGACCGCCATTGAGGAGGAGCGGTATGTCATCGCCCAGGCCAACGCCCCGCTCAAGGAGGACGGGTCCTTCCGTAATCCCCGCGTGCTGGTGCGGCGGGCCGGCGGAGGAGGAGAGGTCGATTCGGTGACCCCGAAGGACGTCGACTACATGGACGTCTCGCCCAAGCAGATCATCTCGGTGTCGACCGCCCTCATTCCCTTCCTGGAGCACGACGACGCCAACCGGGCCCTGATGGGCTCGAACATGCAGCGCCAGGCGGTGCCGTTGCTCAAGTCCGACGCCCCCCTGGTGGGCACCGGGGTGGAGTTGCGCGCAGCCCGGGATTCGGGCGACATGATCATCGCCCCGGTCGCGGGCGAAGTCGTAGAGGTGACCGGCGATCACATCGTGCTCAAGGAAAAAGACAGCAACCGCAAGCTCACCCTCAAGCTCGACAAGTTCGAGCGCTCCAACCAGGGCACCTGCATCAACCAGAAGCCGCTGGTCCGCGAGGGCGACAAGGTCAAGGCCGGTGATGTCCTTGCCGACGGCCCGTCCACCGAGTCGGGTGAGCTGGCCCTCGGTCGTAACCTGCTGGTGGCGTTCATGCCCTGGCAGGGTCACAACTTCGAAGACGCCATCATCATCTCGGAGCGTTTGGTCAAAGATGACCTCCTGACCTCGATCCACATCGAGGAGCACGAGATCGACGCCCGCGACACCAAACTCGGAGCCGAGGAGATCACCCGGGACATCCCCAACGTGGCCGAGGAGATCCTGGCCAACCTCGATGAGGACGGCATCATCCGGATCGGCGCCGAGGTGGGTCCCGGCGACTACCTGGTCGGCAAGGTCACCCCCAAGGGTGAGACCGAGCTGACGCCCGAAGAACGCCTGCTGCGCGCCATTTTCGGGGAGAAGGCTCGCGAGGTGCGTGACACCTCCTTGAAGGTCCCCCATGGCGAGTCGGGCAAGGTCATCGCCGTCAAGGTCTTCAAACGGTCGGAGGGATTCGATCTTCCCCCGGGCGTCAACGAGTTGGTCCGGGTCTATGTGGCTCAGCAGCGCAAGATCTCCGAAGGCGACAAGCTGGCCGGCCGGCATGGCAACAAGGGCGTGATCTCCAAGATCCTTCCCGAAGAGGACATGCCGTTCCTGGAGGACGGCTCCCCCGTCGACATCATCCTGTCCCCGCTGGGAGTCCCTTCCCGGATGAACCTGGGACAGGTGCTGGAAACCCATCTCGGGTGGGCGGCGGCTACCGGTTGGAAGCCCTTCCGATCCGACAGCCCCGCGGCCGGCGGCACGGCCCCGTGGACCAAAGTCGCCACCCCGGTCTTCGATGGAGCCAGGGAAGAGGAGTTGACCTCCGTGTTGGCCAACTCGCTACCCAACCGGGACGGGATCCAACTGGTTGGGGAGTCGGGGAAGGCAACCCTTTTCGACGGACGCAACGGCGAGCCCTTTGATACCCCGATCACGGTGGGCTACATCTACATGCTCAAGCTCGTCCACCTGGTCGATGACAAGATCCACGCCCGCTCGACCGGTCCCTACTCGATGATCACCCAGCAACCGCTCGGGGGGAAGGCCCAGTTCGGGGGACAGCGATTCGGGGAGATGGAGGTCTGGGCCCTGGAGGCTTATGGCGCCGCCTACGCCTTGCAGGAGCTGCTGACCATCAAATCGGACGATGTCCAAGGCCGGGTCAAGGTGTACGAGGCCATCGTCAAGGGCGACAACATCCCCGAGCCGGGCATTCCGGAGTCCTTCCGGGTGCTGGTCAAGGAGATGCAGAGCCTGTGTCTCAACGTAGAGATGCTGGCCGCGGGTGAGGAAGTTGAGCTCCGCGACCTCGAGGAGGACAGCTTCCGCCCATCCGAGTCGCTGGGAATCGACCTCTCCCGGCCGGAGCGGCCCGAAGCGGACTGATGCGAGTCGGAAGACGGACGACACAAGACGGAAGCAGGAGAAAACGACTTGGCGAAGCAGATATTTGACGAACTGAAGATTGGCCTTGCCTCCAGCGACCAGATTCGGGCCTGGTCGTTTGGAGAGGTGAAGAAGCCGGAAACGATCAACTACCGCACCCTTCGCCCCGAGAAGGAGGGTCTGTTCGACGAGCGGATCTTTGGCCCCCAGCGCGACTGGGAGTGCTACTGCGGGAAGTACAAGCGTATCCGGTACAAGGGCATCATTTGCGAGAGGTGCGGCGTCGAAGTGACCAGGTCGAAGGTCCGGCGCGAGCGCATGGGCCACATCGAGCTGGCCGCCCCGGTCACCCACATCTGGTTCTTCAAGGGCGTGCCCAGCCGCCTGGGCTATCTGCTCGACATGTCGCCCAAGGAGCTGGAGAAGGTCATCTACTTCGCCGCGTATCTGATCACCGAGGTCGACACCGACAAGCGCCACAAGGATCTCTCCGAGCTGGAAGACACCATGCGCCAGGAGTGCCAGGTGGTCCAGGACGAGTTCGCCCAGTGGAAGGCCGGCCGCCTCGAGCGGCTGGAAATCGAATTGGCGCAGATGGAAGAAGGCGGAGCCAAGAGCCAGGAGATCTCGGCTCGCCGTCGCGAGGTGGACAAGGAGATGCGCGAGCGCGAGGAGCGAGCGCAGCGCGAAGTCGACCTCATCCAGGACGCGTTCGAGACCTTCCGGGTCATGGCGCCCAAGACCCTGGTCGAATCAGAGCAGTTGTGGCGGGCCATTGCCGATCGCTACGACGGGTATTTCCAGGGAGGGATGGGTGCCGAGGCGGTCAAGAACCTGCTCGACCATCTCAACCTCGACGCCGAGATGGCCCGCCTGCAGGAAGAGCTCGGCTCCGGTTCCGCCCAGAAGCGGCAACGGGCCACACAGCGGCTCAAGGTGGTCCGCCCCTTCTGGGAGGGGAAGAACCGCCCCCGTGACCTGATCCTGGAGACGGTGCCCGTGATCCCGCCCGATCTTCGTCCCATGGTGCAATTGGACGGGGGCCGTTTCGCCACCTCCGATCTCAACGACCTTTACCGGCGGGTCATCAACCGCAACAACCGGCTCAAGCGGCTGCTCGACTTGGGCGCCCCCGAGATCATCGTGAACAACGAGAAGCGGATGCTGCAAGAGGCCGTGGATGCCCTGTTTGACAACGGCCGGCGGGGCCGGGCGGTGACGGGTCCGGGCAACCGGGCTCTCAAGTCGCTTTCGGACATGCTCAAGGGAAAACAGGGCCGCTTCCGCCAGAACCTGCTCGGCAAGCGAGTGGACTACTCGGGTCGCTCCGTGATTGTGGTGGGCCCCCAGCTAAAGCTCAATCAATGCGGCCTGCCCAAGGTCATGGCCCTCGAGCTGTTCAAGCCCTTCGTCATGAAGCGATTGGTCGACAAGGACCTTGCCCAGAACATCAAGTCCGCCAAGCGGATGGTGGAACGACAGCGTCCGCAGGTCTGGGACATCCTCTCGGAGGTGATCCAGGAACATCCGGTGCTGCTCAACCGGGCTCCCACCCTCCACCGTCTCGGCATTCAGGCCTTCGAGCCCGTTCTGGTCGAGGGCAAGGCCATCCAGATCCATCCCCTGGTCTGCGAGGCCTTCAACGCCGATTTCGACGGCGACCAGATGGCGGTTCATCTGCCGTTGTCGGCCGAGGCTCAGGCCGAAGCGCGCGTGTTGATGCTCTCCACCAACAATGTGCTTCGTCCGTCCAACGGCCGCCCAATCGTCACGCCCTCCCAGGACATGGTGATTGGCGTCTATTACCTGTCGGAGGTGGTGGCGGAGGCCGCCGGGGCCGACCGGGTATTCGGCGAAGTCTCGGAGGCGGCGATGGCATATGACCTCGGTCAACTCTCGCTGCATGCCCCGATCAGGCTCCGACTGGGGACACTGGCCGGGTCGCCCGAGAAGCATGCCCAGTTCAAGGCATCGCTCGGCCATCTGATCACCGATGAGCCGGTCGATGGCGCCAAACTGTTCCAAACGACTCTGGGACGCGCCCTCCTGAACCAGGCCTTCCCCGAAGACTTCCCCTTTATCAACTCGGTGGTGGCCAAGGCCGACATCGGCCGCTTGATCGAGGTGGTGATTGAGCACTACCCCCGGAGCGATGTCGCGACGACGCTTGATGCCATCAAAGACCTGGGGTTCCGATTCGCTACCCGGGCCGGTCTCAC
>DATHSX010000495.1:0-4284 GCA_035463935.1 Acidimicrobiia bacterium
TAGGGGCCGGGGCGGCAAGCTCTACGACTTGTTCCGCCGGCGGGTGCTGTTCCCCATCCACGACCTCCGGGGGGACCCGGTCGGCTTTGGGGGGAGAGGCATCGAGGGGGCCACGCCCAAATACCTCAACTCCCCGGACTCGCGGATCTATCAGAAGAGCCGGCTGCTTTATGGGCTGAACCGGGCCAAAGGGGCGATCGCCCGCCACCAGGAGGCGGTGGTTGTCGAGGGCTACTTCGATGTCGTCGCCTGCCATCGGGCGGGGGTGGAGACGGCCGTGGCCACCTGCGGAACTGCCCTGGGAGAAGAGCACTTCGATCTGCTCCGGCGCTTCACCGACCGGATCGTGCTGGCCTTCGACGCCGATCAGGCCGGGAGCGGAGCAGCTCTGCGAGGAGCGGAGCTGGTGACACCGGTCAACCTCGATCTGGATCTGCGCGTGGCCGAAATGCCGGGGGGCATGGATCCGGCTGATTTGGTGCAGGCAGGTCGGGGCGCGGAGCTGGCACTGGCGATCAAGATGTCGCGTCCCCTGCTCCAGTTCCGCCTCGAAAAGGAGGTCGGCCGCTTCGACCTCAGTGAACCCGAGGCCAGGGCCCGGGCCGTGCGGAAGGTTGCGCCGCTGCTGGCCCCCATAGGCGACGAGATCGCCCGGGCGGAGTATGTCCGCTTCACCGCTGGCCTGATCGGGGTGGAGCCCGGGGCGGTGCAGCGGGCGGTCGCCACGCCACGCCACCCGTCCCGTTCCGCGGTGGTGCCCGCAGGTGTCGAAAAGGGCGATCCGATTCAACAAGAGTTGATGCGAGTGGTGCTGGCCAATCCTCTCGAGCTGGCGGGGGTCGACATCGATGACGAGTGGTTCCGCGACGCCACCTTGCGCAGGGCCTTTGCGGCCCTGGCAAACCGTCGGCGGGCCACCTCCCCGGGAACCCCCCTCGATCTCGGCGGGCTCGAGGACAGTGACCTGCTGCAGCGTCTGGCGCTCGACCCCCGGCCGCTGCCCAAGGACCCCAAGGAGGTGGTGGGGAGAGCCCGGTCGAAATCGATCGAAGCAGCGATCGAAACCCTGCAACAGCAGCTGTTGGGCCTCGACCCCGCCACCGAGACGTATTCCGACACCCTGCGCAGGCTGATAACTTTGGAACAGGACCGGCGGAACTGAGGGCAGCTTGAGCGATGACATCGACCGTCTGATCGACCCACTGCTCAAACGCGGCAGGCAACGCGGCTTTCTGACCGTCGGGGAGGTCCAGCAGGAGCTCGAGGAAGCCGAGGCGCCCGCCGAGGCGTTCGAACGGGCGGTCGACTTGCTTCGAACCCACGGTGTGGAGCTCACCGAAGATGAACCCGAGCATGATCACGGCCTCGAGGTCGCCGACGAGGTGTGGGTCTCCGACCCGGTCCGCATGTACCTCAACGACATCGGCCGGTATCGGCTCCTCACCGCACAGGAGGACGTCGAGCTCTCGATGCAGTTCGAGGCGGGTCTCAAGGCGACTTCGCAGCTCGAGAAGGAGGCCGAGCTCCACCCGGAGGATCGGGCGATCCTGGTGGCCACAGCACGTCGGGGGGAAGCCGCCCAAAGACGTCTGGTGGAGTCGAACCTCCGGCTGGTGGTGTCGATTGCCCGGCGCTATGTCGGCCGGGGAATGGCCCTGCTCGATCTCATCCAAGAGGGCAACCTCGGGTTGATGCGGGCGGTAGAGCGCTTCGACTACCGACGGGGGTTCCGGTTCTCCACATACGCGACCTGGTGGATCCGCCAGTCGATCACACGGGCCATCGCCGATCAGGGGCGCAACATCAGGATGCCGATCCATATTGTCGACACCATCAACAAGCTGACCCGGGCCCAGCGGGATCTAGCCCAGACGCTGGGTCGGGAGCCGACCGCTGAGGAACTGTCCAAGGAGATGGACCTTCCGGTTGATCGCCTGGCCGAACTCACCAGGATCGCCCAGGACACCATTTCACTGGAGACACCGGTCGGGGAGGAGGAAGAGTCCACGCTGGCCGACTTCGTGGAAGATCTCGACGCCGAGGTTCCCGCCGATGCCGCAACCTTCCGGCTTCTCCAAGAGAACCTGGCTCTGGCCCTGGAGGGGCTCAACCCCCGGGAGCGGGAGGTTCTCATCATGAGGTTTGGCCTGGCCGACGGCCGGATGAGGACGCTGGAGGAAGTCGGGGACCATTTCAAGGTGACCCGGGAGCGCATCCGCCAGCTGGAAACCAAGGCCCTGGCCAAGCTTCGCCATCCCGAGAAGGCCAAGAACCTCCAGGGGTTCCTGGAAAACGGCTGAGGCCTAGACGGGCTTGACCACCCGGCCACCCTTCATGACGAAGTCGACCTCTTCCAGCAAGCGGATGTCTTCGGTGGGGTCGCCAGCCACGGCCACTAGATCGGCGTAGTGCCCCGGCCGGATCGAACCGACCCGATCTTCCCAACCCATCAGCTCCGCCGCCCAGACGGTGGCGCTGAGGATCGCCTGCAGCGGGGTCAAGCCGTGTTTGACGTAATAGGCGAACTGGCGTCCGGCTAACCTATGGGGAAACATGCCCGCATCAGAGCCGAAGGCGATCCTTACCCCTGCCTTGACGCACTTGGTGAAGCCCGACCGCTGGGCCTCAGCGGTCAATTCGTTCTTCTTCAACACCTCGGGGGAATAGCCCATACCCGGGCCCTCGCCGGCGATCCAGTCGCCGTCGTACAGATCGGCCACCAGATAGGTGCCCGTTTCGGCCATCAGCTCGATCGCGTCATCGTCGAGTAGGGAGCCGTGCTCGATCGATCGCACGCCCGCTCGCACAGCTCGCTTGACCCCCTCGGCCGCATGGGCATGGGCGGCCACGTGGACCCCCGCTTCCGTAGCCACCTCCACGGCCGCCCTGATCTCTTCCTCCGTGAACTCCGGAGCGGCGGGGTTGGTGCCCAGGGTCTGCTGGGCGCCGGTGGCTATCACCTTGATGAGGTCGGCGCCCCGCCCGAGGATCTGGCGGACGGTGGCCCGCATCTGGTCGACTCCCGTCACGACCCCGAAGCGGAGTTCGCGGGGAACGGCCTGATCAGCGTCGACCGCCAGCCCGGTGATGTCCCCGCCTCCCCCCGGGCAGGTGACGTAAGCGCCGGCGCATTGCATCCGGGGACCGTCCACCCATCCGGCCTCGATCCCGTCCCGAAGAGCGACATCTGCAAAGGCCCGGAAGGTGCCCACGTCCCGTACGGTGGTAAACCCGGCGGCGAGCATCTCGGCAGCGTTCCTCACCCCCAACAGCACCTCCTCGGCGCCGGACCGCATCACCAGTTGGGCGTAGCCCTGGCCGTTGTCGACCTGTCCCACCAGGTGGGAGTGACAGTCGATCAGGCCGGGAAGGAGGGTGTGACCACTTAGATCGATGACGGCCGCGTCGGCCGGCACCTCTGTCCCGGGAACTACTACCTTGACGCGATCACCCTCGACGATGACCGCCCTATCGGTCAACACCTCCCCACGGATCGTGTCGATCAGGCGGTCAGGCAGGAGGACAGCGGTCACAACTCGACGGTAGCTGCCATGGCGGGACGGTCGTCTCTGGGCGGGAGGGTGTTTGCTAAGCCCTCCGAGCGAGACTGTGGGCGTTGGTGACTCGCTCGAAGGGAGGGCTCGCGGGTCACGCTGGGTCGCATCTCAGTTGCGCCTCTCACTGCGGACGACGTTGGTAGATCGTGGCAGTCGCGGACGGTACGCCATCGTCAGCACCAAATTCAGGCAAGTCGGCAATGGGTGCTCGATGCCCGGTGGTACCATGGCTTTGCCGGCCGGGCCACTCTGTGGGCCCGGCGTTGTTGCGTATTCCGGGGTAGCTCAATCGGCAGAGCAGCGGACTGTTAATCCGTTGGTTGAGAGTTCAAGTCTCTCCCCCGGAGCAAAACCCAACAGTGACAGGCACTTTTCGGGTTTCTCCACTCTCCCCGGTCCTTGCATAACGCTGGCAGAGCGTATAACGTTGCCGACAGATGAGCGGAAACCAGCTGCCGGAACTGCTTCCGTCCTGGTACCGAAGCCTGCGGAGTGCCAACCGTTCACCCCGGACCATCGTCTCCTATGACCTGGCCGCCACCCAGCTCGCGGGCTTTCTGACCGAGCAAGGTCTACCGACCGAAGCCGACAAGATAACCACCGACCATGTTCGGGCCTTCCTCGAGCGGATGGTGGAAACCAGGGCCAGCGCCACCGCCCGCCAGCGTTACGCCTCGCTGAAACAGTTGTTCAAGTGGCTGCATGAGGAAGGCGAGATCGACGCCGA
>DATHSX010000496.1:0-7331 GCA_035463935.1 Acidimicrobiia bacterium
GCACGCCTTCGCCGGTGAGCACGCCTTCCCCGGTGAGCGCGGGGTCGCCGGTGAGCGCTCCCGACGATGAGGACTGACAGCACCTGGTGAATCACTGCTTGACCAGTCGGCTCCGGCCAACCTGACGGCGCTGGCCAACCAGACGGCTCCGGCCCACCTGGCGCCTCCGGCCCCGGCGGCCGGCCGTCTCATGGCCTCCCCACGACTGCCAGCGGCCCGGGTGCTGCTGGGACCCGAAGCCCCCGCGTTGCTAAGCGCGACCCTGGCTCCACTCCGGGTGGTGGCGCTGCGTCCCCGCCAGGTGGTTGCCAAACTGGGATCCTCATTGGTGGTGGCTTTCGATGCCGTGCTCGAGGACCCCGAGGGGAAAGCGGAGACCCGGCTGTTGGTCGCCCGGGCGGGGGGGCGCCTGCCTGAGGCCGCCACGGTGGTTTCAGACGGGACCCACCGGGTGGCGGCGTGGGTGTATCCCGACGATCCCGAACTGCCCGGGCTGGCCTCGCTGTTTGTCCCTTCCCGGTTGGCCGAACTGGTCGCTCATGTCGGTCTCGGCCCACCAACCGAGGTGATTGCCCGGTCCTACCGGCCGGGTCGCAGGGCAGTCGTCGAAGTCATAAGCGGAGAAAGCCGAGTGTTCGTCAAGGCTGTCCGGCCCACGGTGGTGACCGCCTTGCAAGACCGGCATCGGCGGTTCGATGGGCGTTTGCGGGCTCCCACCAGCCTGGGTTGGTCGGCGGAGGCTGGTCTCGTGGTATTGGCTCCGTTGCCCGGTCGCACGCTGCTCGACGAACTGGCGGACAAGACCCGGCCAGCACCTGGAGGCGACGAAATCCTCGCCCTGCTCGATCTCCTTCCCGGACTCCCGAGCCCCATCCTTTCCCCCGTCTCCCGGGTCAGGGAGCATGCGGAGCTGTTGCGACTCCTGGTGCCCGAGGAGCAAGGCTCCATTGACGAGGTGGTTCGGGCCACGGCGGCTCTTCCACCCGAGACTCCGGTCCCCGCCCATGGCGATCTCCACGCCAGCCAGATCATGATCGATGTCGATGGCTCCTGCGGTCTCCTCGACATCGACTCGGCAGGGCTCGGACAGCGCACGGACGATCTGGCGGGCCTTCTGGCCCATCTCTCCATCGCAGGACACGACACCTTTCTCAGCCAGCTGGTCGATGTCTTCAACCGAAGCGTCGATCCGACGGCCCTACGACTCCGGACAGCGGCGGCCCATCTGGGCTTTGCGTCGGTGCCCTTTGTCAATCAAACACCGGATTGGCCGGATCAGGTAGCCAGGGCGCTCCAGCACGCGGTCCGCTGGACCCGCGGAGACGCGTCGCTCGGTTGGTGACTATCGGCCCTGGGACCGGCGCCGCGGGGGCGGCACGATTGGCCGGTAGTGCCTGTTATCGAGATCGGTTGCTCCCGCCGCCCGTGTGGCGACGTCATCACCGATGGATTCTCGGTGCCCAATCTCAAGGTGTCCTTCGGGCGAATCCGGGTGTTGATGGTCGCCGAGTCTCCGCCCGCAGATCCAGCCGACGGTTTTTGGGCGAAGGGCGATCCCTTCTTCCTTCGAACCACCCGGCAGGCCTTCGCCGAGGCCGGATTCCCGGTGCAAAAGATGAGAGATATCGAGGCGCTCGGGGTCTATCTGACCACCGCCATCAAATGTCCGAAACAAGGCTACGGGGTAGCGGCCCAAACCATCGACGCGTGCTCGTACCTCCTCGAGAAGGAACTCGATGCGTTCCCCCAGCTGGAGGCAGTGGTCTTGTTGGGCGACGTCGCCATCAAGGCCATCAACGTCATCGCCCGCAGGCGCACGGGCAAACCCGCCATCCCGGCCGGACCCACCTACCGAGTCCGTGAGGGCGAGTACTGGCTCAACGGACTACGGCTCTTTCCCTCCTATCTCACCACCGGCAAGAGCTTCCTGATCGAGGCCAGCAAACGACGGATGGCGGCCGAGGACATCGGGGCGGCGCTGCGCCTGGTGGGGCGCTAACAGGGTTGTCAATGGACGGCCCGTTGACCTTCTAGTCTTGGTTGGACATGAGCGGTGTTCTGCCCTCAGGAGTGGTCGAGGCCCTATTCATCGTCGGGATCATCGGCGGCATATTCGGGCTCATCGGCGGATTCCTCGGATCGAAGCACAACCTCATCGGGGCGATCCTGCTGGGCATCATCGGCGGTGTCTCCGCTGCCGCCATCGCCCGCATCGCCGGGGCGGATCCGATCATGAGCGTCGGTGAGGACTTTTCGGCGATCTATGCCGGGGCGGGTGGTTTGATTTTGGGCTTTGCGGTCGGGCGCTCCACCGCCTGATCGGTCCTAGGTCAACGCCTCCAGGTCGATCGAGCACGAGGGGTGGCGCAGCTTGGCCAGGGCCCTCCCTTCGCACTGGCGCACTCTCTCTCGGGTCATCCGCAGACGGCGGGCCACGTCCGACAGGGTCCAGGGCTCCGCCCCGTCGAGCCCGAAGCGCAGCCAGAGCACCTCGCGCTCGTCGTCCTCCAGCACCGACAACGCTTTGGCCAGACGGGCCTGGGCCAAAGAGGCCACTGCCGCCTGATAGGGGTCGGGCGAGTCGAGGTCCTCGACGAAATCCACCAGCTCGGCGTCACCGTCCTCACCGATTGGCCGATCGAGGGAGACGGTGTCGTCCGGAGCGTCGATGGCGGCCATCACCCTCTCCAGGTCGAGGCCACTGGCCTCGGCGATTTCGTCGACGGTGGGAATCCGGTGATACAGGTCCATCAGCAGCTGGCGGGTTTCCTCCACGGTGCGGACGACGTCGATCATGTGCACCGGCAGCCGGATGGTCCGGGCCTGGTTGCCGAGCCCGCGGGTGATCGCCTGCCGGATCCACCAGGTAGCGTAGGTGGAGAACTTGAAGCCCTTCCTCCAGTCGAACTTCTCGACGGCCCTGATCAGGCCCAGGTTTCCCTCCTGGATCAGGTCGAGCAGGTCCAGACCCCGGCCGGTGTAGCGCTTGGCGATCGAGATGACCAGCCTCAGGTTGGAGCGGATGAAGGTCATCTTCGCCTCCTCGCCATCGGCGACGATGGCCCGGAGCCGGCCGCGGTCATCCGGGGGACAGCCCGGTGAATCGAGGCGAACCTGGGCTCGGCGGCCCCGCTCGATGGCCCGGGCCAGGTCAACCTCGTCGTCGGCGGTCAGCAGGACATGCGAGGAAACCTCGTCGAGGTACAGCCCCATCGTGTCGGCCGTCATGGCCCCCAGTTTCGACTGCCTCGTCATGGGCAAGACCTCCAGGGGAAAGTATCAGCGGAAGGCTCCGGCCGCAATTGGTTTATTTCCCGGGAACCGTCGACCCCGGGTGCAGCGCGGGCTACCCCGGTAACCTGTCTCGACTGTGTCCCGCAAGCTCAGATTCAGGCTGTTGGTGGCGTTTTCCCTGGTCTGGGCGGCCTGGGCGGCCTGGGTGCTGCTGACCGGTACCGAATCGTTGACGGTGAGCGTGATCGACGACGCCGGCACCGTGGTCGAGGGGGCGGAGATCCGCTCGGGGGGGCGGCTTCTGGCGGTGACCGCGGCGGACGGCCAGGGCACCGTGGAATGGTCGGCCGCGGTCGACTCGCTGTCCGTTACTGCCGCGGGTCATTCCAGCCTGCAAATCCCGGTCCTGGGGAAGCCGGTTGAACCGCTCGAAGCCGTGCTGCGTCCCCGCCTCCTCCGCGGCCGCATCCTGGACCCAGCCGGCAAGCCGGTCGAGGGAGCCTATGTGACGGCTGCGGCCGGGACCGCGGTGACCGATCTGGAGGGCCGGTTCAGCTTGCCCAAGGCCGAGCCGGGCGATGTCGACATCTGGCGTCCGGCGTGGGACGGGACGTCGTTCCGCTGGGACGGCAGCCCGGGTGAGGAGTCGGTGACGATCTCTCCCGAGACGATGAAGGCGGTCCATGTCGGGGGCGAAGCCGCCCAGAAGAGCTGGCCGGTCTTCGTTTCCCTGACCGCCAACACCGAGCTCAATGCCCTGATGCTCGATCTCAAGGATGAATCGGGGTCGGTCTTCTACAACACCCGCATCGCCCGGGCCCGTCAGGTGAGGGCGATCGACGTCCGCTATGACCTGGCCGAGGTGGTGGCCGACGCCGCCCGGGAGGGGATATACCTGATTGGCCGGATCGTGGCGTTCCAGGATCCCATTGCCGCCATCCGGGCTCCCCAGCTGGCGGTGCTCGACACCACCACGGGGGCGGCATACAACTCCAACGGTCAGTACTTCCTCGACCCGACCGATCCGGGGGCGCAGGCCTACGCCCTGGAACTGGCCGTGGAGGCATGCGAGGCGGGAGTCGACGAAATCCAGTTCGACTACGTCCGTTACCCCGACAACCAACCTCACACTGCCATCTTCGACGGGGGAGCTTCGCCCACCGTCCGGGTCGCCACCATCCGCGATTTCCTGGCGACGGCCGTGGCCCAACTCCACCCTCTCGGCTGCGCGGTGGCCGCCGACATTTTCGGCTTCATCACCCGGGCGGTTGACGACGGGGGCATCGGGCAGCAGTGGGAGGAGATGACCGCCGTAGTCGATGTCGCCTCCCCGATGCTCTATCCGAGCCACTACGCCTCCGGGTGGTACGGGTTCGAGACCCCTAACGATCACCCGGCCGAACTGGTCGCCAACGCGCTCGACGACGGCCTCGCCCGGCTCGCCCGCCAGATTGTCGTGCGGCCCTGGCTGCAGGACTTCGGCTACACCCCCGAGCAGGTCCGAGTCCAGATCGAGGAGGCCGATGCGCGCGGGCTGGGTTGGATGCTCTGGAATGCGAACAGCAACGTGACGGTGGAGGCGCTGGCTCCCGCAGAATGACGGCTCCCGTCCAATCGACCCCCAGGCTGATCGACTGCCGGGACTGTCCCCGGCTGGTGTCATGGAGGGAGCTGGTGGCCGTCGGCAAGCGGGCCGCGTTCCAGGATCAGGACTACTGGGGCCGACCGGTCCCCGGATTCGGTGATCGCCGCGGCCGCCTGCTGATCGTCGGACTGGCCCCGGCCGCCCATGGCGCCAACCGGACCGGGAGGATGTTTACCGGGGATCGGTCGGGCGAGTTCCTATATGCCTCGCTGTTTCGCACCGGCTTTGCCAACCAGCCCCAGGCCACGCAGCTGGGCGACGGACTCACGCTGCGGGACTGCTACATCACCGCCGTGGTGCGCTGTGCTCCTCCCGCCAACCGACCCACCCGCCAGGAGATCGACAATTGCACCAGATGGTTGCTGCCCGATCTGGGGCGTCCCGGGATTGCGGTGATTGTGGCCCTGGGGGGAGTGGCCTTCGAAAGGGTGAGGCGGATGGCGCCCATGCTGGGATGGGTGGTGCCGGACCAGGTCCGCTTTGCCCACGGGGCTGAGATCTCATTTGATCCAGGACCGCGACTTCTGGCCTCCTATCACCCCTCTCAGCAGAACACGTTCACCGGCCGGCTCACCCCGGAGATGCTGGACAGGATCTGGCTGCGAGCCCGGGAGCTGCTGGACTCCTAGCCCCTTCCGGCCCTCTGTCCGGCATCCGGCTGCCGCCCCGGGACTACCATTTCCCCCTCGTGGTTTCACTGACCCGTCCTACCGTCGATTCTCTCAACGCGTCCGTTCCGATCGCGGGCCGGGCCGAGGCCCTGGCGGAATACGAACGTCTTCCCGTTCCGACTTCGGCCGACGAAGCCTGGCGCTACATAGACCACGATCTCGACCCCGACCGTCTGGCGCTTGCGGTCGATCCGGGCCCGGCCATGGCCGCCGACCTGTTCGTCTCTGAGTTCCAATCGCCCTCCAACGCCGTGATGGTGGACGGGCACACCCTCTGGGCCAGGGGCAGCAACATCGAATCGGGGGTGAGAGTGCTCGGTCTGGTCGAGCCCTCCCTCGACAAGTTCGCCGCCGCCCACCTCGCTTTCGTCACCGGGGGGGTGGTCGTGGAGGTGCCCGCCGGTGCCACCCCCGCGAACCCGGTGCTGGTCGATCTCCAGACGGTCAGCGACGGCGTCATCGCCTTTCCCCACGTCACCATCCAGCTCGGTGCCAACTCCGAGGCCAGCGTGGTGCTCGTGTCGCGCAGCCCGGCCGGGGTCGGGGCGGTGGCGGTCCCGCAGGTGGAGGTCGACCTGGCCGACAGCGCCCGGCTGCGGCTGCTGCTCGTTCAGAACCTGGGCCTGGAGGCGTCCAACATCACCCAGCTCCGGGCCCGCCTGGGCCGGGATTCCTCGCTGCGGCTGGGCGAGGTCGGGCTCGGCGCCCACCTGGGCCGGCTCGATCTCGGCGTGGTTCTGGAGGGCCAGGGCTCCTCGGCCGATGTCGTCGGGGTTTTCTTCGGGCACCGGGAACAGACCCTGGACTACCGGATGCGGCTCACCCATGTCGGCCGCAAGACCTCTTCACGGGTTCTGCTCAAGGGGGCGGTGGAAGACGCGGCCCAGTCGATTTTCGCGGGGCTGGTCCGGATCGAGAAACCGGCCATCGGGGCATCGGCGTTCGAGACCAACCGCAACCTGGTGCTGTCCCCCCAAGCCAAGGCTCAATCGATCCCCAACCTCGAGATCCTTTGCGACGATGTCATGTGCGGGCATGGATCATCGGTTGGCCCGCTGGACGAAGAACATCTCTACTACCTGCAAAGCCGGGGACTGCGCCGGGCCCCGGCCGAGCGGCTGTTGGTGCGCGGTTTCTTCAGCGAGGTGCTCGACCGGCTGCCCGTCAAAGGCCTGGAGGCGGCGCTGGCCGACTTCTTCGAGCGCCGCTTCGCCCACGAGGAGAACGCATGACCAGGGTGGAGGTAGGGCCTTTCTCCAATCTCGAAGAAGGGGTAGGGGTCCGGGTGGACCTCACCGATCACCGGATCGCGGTCTTCCTCGTCGACGGTTCGCTGTTCGCCATCGGCGACCGCTGCAGCCATGCCGAGGCCTCGCTGTCCGAGGGCGAGGTCTACGACACCGAGGTCGAATGCCCCCGGCACGGCTCCACTTTCGATCTCGAGACCGGTGAGCCGCAGAGCCTCCCGGCGACCAAACCGGTTCCCACCTACAAGGTATTCGTGGAGGAAGGAACGGTGTTCCTCGAGGTCGACGAATGACGCCGGCTCTCGCGGTCCGCCACCTGACCGCCTCGCTGGGCGAGCGGCCGATACTCCAGGGGATCGACCTCGATCTGCCGTTTGGAGAGATCCACGCCCTCATGGGTCCGAATGGCTCGGGCAAGTCGACCCTCTGCCACGTCCTCAGCGGCCGGCAGGGCTACCGGGTCGAGGGGGAGGCAACGGTCGCCGGCCAGAACCTGCTCACGCTCGATGTGGATGAACGAGCCCGGTTGGGACT
>DATHSX010000497.1:0-2894 GCA_035463935.1 Acidimicrobiia bacterium
CGGTGGTACGGCCGGCATCGTCACCATCGAGGATCTGCTCGAAGAGATCCTGGGGGAGATCAGCGACGAGCACGACCGGCAATCACCCACCCCGCCGCCGATCGCCGCCCCGGGTCCCCGCCAGGAGGTGTCGGGCCTGGCCAACCGCTACGACCTGGAAGAGGAACTCGGCCTGGTGCTTCCCGACGGCCATTTCGAGACGCTGGGCGGGTTCCTGATTGCCGAGTTGGGTCGTTTTCCCCAGCCCGGTCAGGTGATCACGCACGGCAGCTGGAGCTTCGAGATCCTGGCGATGGACGGTCGTCGGGTTGATCGGGTGGCGGTCACCGCACCGGAGCCGTCGGAGTGAACGTCACCGCCCTCTTGTGGATGGTGGTCCTTCTGATCGCCAACGGGTTTTTCGTGGCAGCCGAGTTCGCCTTCACCGCCGCCCGGCGGGAGGTGGTCGAAGAAACCCCGGGCCCTTCGGCCAAAGCAGCTGTGGGCGCCATGCGCCGGCTCTCCGAAACGCTGGCCGGGGCCCAGGTCGGGATCACCATCGCCACCCTGCTGCTCGGGTTTGTGGCCGAGCCCTCGGTGGCCCGGTTGCTGGAACTCCTCCTCGGCTGGCTGCCTATCCCTTCCGGGGTGCTGCACACGATCGCCCTGGTCATCGCCCTTTTGATCGTCGTCTTTCTCCACATGGTGATCGGGGAGATGGCTCCCAAGAACGTGGCCATCGCCACTCCGGAGCGTCTGGCCATCTGGCTCGGTCTCCCCTTCCGCGCCTATATGACTGTGTTCCGGCCGCTGGTCGTGGTTCTCAACTGGTTCGCCAACGTGTTCCTCCGAATCTTCGGAGTGGAGCCGCGGGACGAACTCGAAACGGTCCACTCGGCGGAGGATCTCGCCACTGTCATCGCGGCCGGCCGACAGGAGGGGGTCATCGAGGAATTCGCCAGCAAGTTGCTCTCCGGAGCGATCCTCTTCTCGGAACGTGATGCTTCCGAAGTGATGGTGCCGAGACCCGACATCGTCGGGCTTCCCGCCACCGCCACGCCGGCCGAAGTCGCCCAGATAGTCACCGAGGAGGGTTTCTCGCGCATCCCCATCTACGGCCAGGACATCGACGATCTGATCGGTTTCGTCCATGCCAAGGACCTGCTGGACGTGGCCGATGACCGGTTCGACGAGTCGATGGACCCCCGATTGATACGCCCGCTCATGGTCGTTCCGGAGTCGGCCCCGGTCCGGCCGCTTCTCAAAGAGATGCAGCAATCGGGGCGGCACCTGGCGTTGATCATCGACGAGCACGGTGGCACCGCCGGCTTGCTGACGCTCGAGGACATCGTCGAGGAACTGGTGGGCGAGATCCGCGACGAATACGACGAGGGCGAAGCCGACGTTCGCCGGATCGGCGAGGCCGATTGGTTCTACGCCCCCGGCTCAGTCCGGCCCGATCAACTGCGCACCGCCACCGGGATCGACCTGCCCGAGGGTGAATACGAGACCCTGGGTGGCTTCGTCATGGACCGGCTGGGTCGCATCCCTCGCCGGGGTGATCGCGTCGAACACGAGGGATGGGTGCTCAGGGTCCGTCGGATGGATGGGCGCCGGGTGGCCGAGGTGGAACTCCTGGCGCGATAGCCGGCTAGATCTCGACCGGAATGCCGATCTCGACCACCCGATCGATGGGCAATTGGAAGTAATCGGCGGCGCTGCGGGCGTTGCGGTGCATGAAGTTGAAGATCCTCTCCTGGAACCCGCCCATCCCCTCGTGGGGGGTGGCGATCACATGCTCCTTGCCGAGGAAATAGGTGGTGTGGAGGGGGTCGAAGGCCACCTCGGCCATCAGTTGACGCAACTCGGTGGGTACGTCGGGATTCTCCATGAAGCCGTAGTGCAGGACGACCTGGAAGAACCGGCTGCCCAGGTGCTTCACCTCATCCCGCCGGGCCCGCGGCACCCTCGGCACCTCCTCGGTGCGGACCGCCAGGAACACCACAGACTCGTGGACCGCCTGGTTGTGACGCAGGTTGGCGAGAAAGGCCGGCGGAACATTTCCCGGGTTGGGGAACAGGTAGACGCCGGTGCCTGCGATCCGGCGGATCCCGCTGCGGTCCAGGCTGTTGAGGAGGGCCTGGAGGGGCTGATGACCACGACGGAGCTTGAACGACAAAGTCCGGCGTCCCAGCCTCCATGTCGTCATCAGGTAGAACACCAGGGCCGCTGCGACCAGAGTGAACCAGCCTCCGGCGGGGACCTTGATCAGATTGGCCCCCAGAAAGTGCAGATCTACCAGCAGGAAGACTCCAATCAGGCCAAACAGTTTCGCCCTGCTCCATTGCCAGCGCTCGGCCGCGTACACGACGATGAGCACCGTGGTGATCAACATCGTGGCAGTGACGGCTACCCCATAGGCGGCGGCCAGATTGGCGGAGCTACGGAAGCCAACCACCAGGCCCACACACGCCGCCAGCAGCACCCAGTTGACGAACGGCAGATAGACCTGGCCGTGGGCCGCAGCCGAGGTGTGCCGGACCTCCATACGGGGCGTGAAGCCAAGCTGGATCGCCTGGTGAGTCAACGAGAAGACACCTGAGATCAGGGCCTGGCTGGCAATGATGGTGGCCAGCGTCGCCAGGGCCACCAGTGGATAGACGGCCCAGTTCGGAGCCATCAGGAAGAACGGGCTGCGCACGGTAGTCGGATCCGCCAGGAGAAGGGCCCCTTGCCCGAAATAGTTGAGAAGCAGGGCCGGGAGAACCACCGCGAACCAGCCCCGTCGGATCGGACTGGCCCCGAAGTGCCCCATGTCGGCGTAGAGCGCCTCCCCCCCGGTGACCACCAGCACCACTCCGCCCAGGGAGAGGAATGCCCGCCAGGTGTACTCGAGAAAGAAGCGAGCGGCATAA
>DATHSX010000498.1:0-5173 GCA_035463935.1 Acidimicrobiia bacterium
AACCATCCAATTGGTTCGGACCACCACCCTGGCCGCCTATAGCGATGGGGTGGAGCGGTATGTCACCGCCTTCGAGTTCACCGGCAGTGGCGAGGAGGTGGGGTCGATCATCCCCCTCCCCGACGTGCCGACCAAGGTGGAACGCGGTGGTGACTGGACGCTGCAGCGACTGGCCCTCGAGGTGGCGCCGCCGACCGCGGACCTGGCATTCGCGGCCGTCGCTGCCGAGGCCGGCCGAGCCGAGGTCCTCTTGGAGGTCGAGATCGACGCCCTCGACATCACCGTCCTCCGCGGCGGCGGCGACGAAGTCGGAGCCTGGGCCGTCGAACACGGATTCTTCCTCACTCCGGACGCCCCCGAGATCCTGGACTTCTACGCCCGCCGGAGCCCCGTGTTCATGGCCGCTCGTTTCAACGCCGAACGAGCCGCCGAGCTGGAACAGCAGGCGGGCGACAGCACCCCGATCATGGCCACCATCCCGACCGACGACCCCTGGGTCCCGATCCGGATCCTCGGGCTGGGAGCCGACGGGGATACCCGCATCGAAGCCGACGTGTTCGTGCTCACTCCCAACGATCCCGGGCTGTTGGCCGGCGGGACCGGGATGACCCTCGACCGCAGCGAACCGGCCAACGCTCTGCTGCTCGACGACCTGCGGTCGGACGTGGGGATGGAATGGCTGCCCGCCGAGATGTGGCTCTCCTATCTCCGCCTCGATGCCCCCGCCGCCGAACTCGACTACGACCTGGCCATCTCCGCCACCTCCGGAGTCGCCCCCGACTTCGCCGACACCGGGGTTCCCGCCCCCGAGGCGATCGACCTGAGGGATCCGTCGGGATGGGCAGTGTGGCCGGTGTTGGCGGGGATCGCAGCCGGGTCGATCGTCTTGCTGGTTGGGCGGGGATCGAGGCGCCGCCGGCTCGATCTGATGGACGGTCGACCGGCATGACCCGTCGCCGCGGCCCGATCGTCGTTCTTGCCCTGGCGGTGACCGTGCTCGTGACGGTGGCCGGATACGCCCTCGCCGCCGGGGCATCGGTTCCCGAGATGGTTCCGCTCGGCCCGGGTGACGTCACCGTCCAGATCGACATCCACCACTCCCGCTTCCAACCCGAACGGCTGGCGGTGGTCGCCGGCACCCGCGTCCGGTTCCTGGTGGTCAACGACGACCCCATCCACCACGAGCTGATCACCGGGGGTCCCGAGGTGCACATCCGTCACGCCAACGGCACCGAGGCCGAGCACCCTTCGATTCCGGGCGAGGTCACCATCGGACCCAACGGCATGGCCATCACCACCTTCACCTTCGACGAGGCGGGGACCTTCGAGTTCGCCTGCCATCTCCCCGACCACTACGAGTACGGGATGCGAGGCGAGATCGAGGTGGCGCCGGCCGGGGACCGATAAAAGGGTGTAGTGGTCAGGCAGGAACCGGTGACGGCTCGGTCGTTCGCACGCCCAACCTCCAGGCCGTAAGCAAGCGGGTGGCCCCCGACTGTTGGATCCACTGGCGAGCGATCTCGCCCGCCTCCTGTGCCGCCGGGCCGTCGGGGAGGAGGGCGGCGTACAGCGCCCGTACCTCGTTGACGTCGTACACCGGCAACTTCCCGTCCCAAAGGTCGATGAGATCGCGGAGCCGGCGACCCGCCTCAACTGTTTGTCCGGACAGTGCCAGCTCGCCGGCCTCGAGCAAGAGCCGGCTGCCGACGAATCTACGTTCCTTTCGATCGGCGAATTCGTTCAACCCGCGCAGAAACTTGACGCGTTCGATGTCACCGATCCAGAGGGCCACCATGGCGGCAGCCATCATTCCCCACTGACGAGCCTCCTCCGTCTCGTACTGGATTAGGAGCTCATAAGCCTCCGCCAGCCTCCCCAGTTTCCGATACGTGCTAGCGGCCCGTCCCCGCCCCATGTCCCGGAGACCGGGGTTGGGGTCGGACACCAATTCGTGGGCATGACGGAGTTGCTCATCGACGGAATAGTCGTCGCCGCGCAGAATGCCGATTGTCAGCCTGGCCGCGTTCAGCTCGTCGGCGTCGGTCGGGGCGATCACCATTTCATCGAGCTCGGCCAGCAAGGTTTCGGCGTCTCCCAGTCGCCCCTGTTCGACCCGGTCCCAGACCACCCAGGTGAGGAGGCGGCCCATGCCCACGACGTCGCCCAGCTTCCGGGCCTCCGCGAAGCCCTCTTCCGCCAGGAAGCCGGCCCCAACCGGGTCGTCGTGCTGCAGAAACGCAAGCAGGTTGTTACGGGCCCGACCGGCAGGCCAGCCCAGCCCCCACTCCTCGGCTCGGCGGAAGGCGCCTTCGAGCAGCATGCGTCCCTCGGCTCCCCGGCCGATGCTCCAGAGGGCGCTTCCCTTGGTGATCACCTGGTGGATCAGGGCCTCCCGGTCGTCGTCGGCCTCGAGTTCGCCCAAGATCCGGTCGGAGAGTTGGATCGCCTGGTCGGGCTGTTCGGTCATGAACGCGGCCCTGGCTTTGGCGGCAATGAGCCGGACTCGGGTCCGCCCTTCGAGCTCAGCTTCGGGGATCGTGGCCAGGAGTTCCCTTGCCTGTTGCGCCCGAAAGCTATCACACAGGGACTCGGCCCAAACGATGCTGGCGCGGGCCGTTCCCTGGACATCGCCCGCACGCTCGTAGGCATCGTGGGTCTCGTTGCTGACGGCGGCCACCACTTCGTCTTCACCGGTAGCCCGGGCCGAGTCGAGGGCCGGTTCGAGGATGGCCCCGATCCGAGCCGGGTCGTCGGTCAGGACCGCCGCCTGGCGATACAGGCTGATCGCCTGGCGGTGAGAGTGGAGGGCGGCGGCCCGGTTGGCAGCCGACACGAGCGCCTGGATCCCTTGCTCGGCCAACTCCGGGGAGTGGGCCGGGTCGGCCTCATAGGCCCGGAGGTAGTGGGAGGCGATGACGGGGGCTAGTTCCGGATCGTCTCGGGCCTGCAGGTAGACGGCGGCAGCCACGTGCTGGGCCCGCCGGTCCGACCGGGTCACACGACCGTACGCCACTTCTCGGATGAGCTCCTGGATGAAGCGGTATTGACCACGTTCGGGCGAGGTCGGATCGTCTTCGACCGCCAGAACCTCGGCCCGGATCAGGCGGGCGAGGCCGGCATCCACATCGTCTGTCGCGACGCCGGCGAGAGCCTTCAACGCATCGACGGTGAAGGTGTGTCCGAGGATGGAGGCCTGCTGGAGCAGGGTGCGGTCGGCAGGGTCGAGCAAGTCCAGCCGCGATCCGATCACGGACTGGAGCGAGTCAGGGATCGTGAAGCCGGCGGCACGCGAGGTCGAGGCGCCGGCCGGCCGGCCGATGGCGACCCAAGTCCGGACCAGCTCCACCGCGTAAAGCGGGATCCCCGTCGAGGCGCCCGCGATCCGCTGGACCTCGTCATCGGCCAAGTCCGGCGCCAGACCCCGAACCAGATCGGCTATGTCGGCGTCGGCCAGCGGTCCCAAGTGCATCGACAGGCGGTTGGGCTTGCCCGCCCCCCATCCCGAGTGGCGTTCGAGCAACGCCGGACGGGCGAGGGTGATCACCAGCAGTGGATGACGAGGTGAGCGCTCGACCAGTTGCTCGATGAAATCGAGGAGTCCTGGATCTCCCCAATGCAGATCCTCGAAGACGAGCACGGTGGGGCCGTGCTCGGTGATGCGCTGGAAGAACATGCGCAGTGCCCCGTAGAGCTCTTCACGATCTCCTACGGGGACCGGAGCCAGGCCGAGTAAGCCCTCCAATCTCGGCTCGATCCACCGCTGACTGTCGGCCTCGAGCACGTACTCGGACAAGGTGGCGTGGAGCCGGACCTGGCTGGTGACCGTGTCGGCGCCCTCCGCCAAACCGGCTAGCTGGCGGATCATTTCTCCCAGCGCCCAAAAGGTGACTCCGTCGCCGTAGGCGGGGGAGCGGCCCTGCAACCAGTGGACACCGTCGGCCAGGCCGGCGGCATACGTCTCCAGTTCCCACACCAGTCGACTCTTGCCGATTCCCCCATCACCGACAATCGATATGAGCCGGGGTCTCCGCTCGCGCCCCACCGCGGAGAGCTGATCCTTGAGTAGGCGCAACTCCTCCTGGCGGCCGACAAAGGGCCCCTCCCCACCCCGTGTCCGTTGGCGCCCCCCGCGGACGCCGACGGCCTGTGATGCCGGAACCGGCATGGCCTTGCCTTTGAGGATCTGCGGGTCGAGGGCCCTATATTCGATCGAGTCCTCGGTCAGCGATCTGGTCGAGTCCCCGACGATGACCGTCCCCGGCGCTGCCACCGTTTGCAGCCGAGCGGCGGTGTTGACGATGTCGCCGATGATGAGCCCGTGCTGATTGCCTCCGGGACCGACCGCCGTCTCACCCGATAGGATCCCCACCCGGGCGGCCAGGGTCGGAGTCCCCAACTCATCTCCCAGGCCCCGCACCGCATCGACCAGTTCCAACCCGGCCCGTACGGCCCGTTCGGGGTCGTCTTCATGGCTGGTCTCGGCACCCCAGAAGGCGGTGACGGCATCGCCGATGAACTTGTCGACCGCCCCCCCGAAGCCCTCGATGATTGCCCGGCTGCGATCGAAGTATCGGGTCAGCAGACGACGCACCTCTTCGGGGTCGGTGGCCTCGGCCAGCGGGGTAAACCCGACCAGGTCGGCGAACAGGGCCGTGACAAAGCGTCGCTCCTCGGCTCGGGGGCGTCCTGGCGGCTTAACGGGCGTCCCGGGCTTCGAGGCCTGACCGCACTCGGAGCAGAAGCGATGGTGAGGCGGATTGGTCGTCCCGCAACCCGAACACAGCCATTCCAGCCGAGTCCCGCAGGCCGAGCAGTGCTTGTGCTGGGGCGAGTTGTCTGCTCCACAGGACGGACAGTCCATCGCTTCGGTAGGCTACCCAGTACGGTCACGGCCCCGTAGCGCACGCCCGTGGCGGGATGTCCTGCCTTACCCACTGCTGACTGCCATACCCCGGAATTGTCGTTCCCGTCGGGCTTGGCGTGGGCCGGTCAGCCGGAGAGGCCGGTCGCCTCCGGGTCGAGGCGGTAAAGGAGGCCGTTGGCGGTGTCGGCCACCCAGACGGCTCCGAATCCTTCCGTGATGCCATTGGGATTGCCGCCGAGACGGGTTTGATACACGACGGTGTTGCTAACCGGATCGAGGCGTTCCACGACTCCCTCCTCGTAACTCGTC
>DATHSX010000499.1:0-5838 GCA_035463935.1 Acidimicrobiia bacterium
GGAAGAGATCATCGAGCATGCCCGCTACAGGGATGATCTCGGGGAGCAGGTCGACGGGCGACATGACATAGACCATGGTGGCTCCGAGCACCAACTTTGATCGCCGCGGGACTCGCGGGTCTTTGAGAAGTCGCCCCAGCAGCTTGGCCAGGTTCGGAAGCATGAGGGCGGCGTCGCGAGCGAGTTGCTTGACCTGGATGGCCGCTCCCCCTTGCGGCGGGATCACTTCATCCGGACGAACCGCCTTCTTGTCTTTGAGCACCACGCTTTCCCCTTTCCGACACAGGATAGGACGAGGGGACCTTTTCGGGGGTGAGCACCATGCCCGCAGAGCCGGCGAGCAGGCCGGCGCCGATCGCGCCCGCCCAGGGACCGGCGGCGGCGGCTTCGATCCGAATCGATGGTCGGTGCTCGACCCCCTCCAGGACCTGGCGCATCTCGGCCCGGGCCGGGCCCAGCAACCATTCCCCCGCCGCGACTGCGGCTCCACCGACCACGATCAACTCGGGATCGAGCAGTACCACCAGGTTGGCCACCCCCCGGCCCAACCAGCGACCTGCCGCGGCCAGAGCCTCCCGGGCCGACTTGTCGCCGGCCGCGGCCGCAGCCGTTAGGTGAGTCCCCGAAGCGGCGGCTCCTCCCGCCAGGCGGGAGACGGCCCCATCCGGGTCGACAGCAGCCAACCGCCGGGCCGCCTCATCGAATCGGTGGCCGGATACCAGCGTCTCCCAGCAACCCCGGCGACCACACGCGCATAAATCACCCCCTGGCAGCATCGTCATGTGGCCCGCCTCGCCCGCAAAGGACCTCCCCCGATAAACGGCACCGCTGGCAATGATCCCTGCCCCGATGCCGGTTCCAAAGGTGAGCACCACCGCGTCCTGAACTCCGGTAGCCGCTCCGATTCTGAGCTCTGCCAGGGCCGCGCAATTGGCGTCGTTATCCACGATCACCGGCATACCCAGCATCTCGCCGAGGACCTCGCGTACCTTGATCTGGCGTCCAGGTAGGTGGGGTCCCCAAACGAAGATGCCCTCGGGCCAGCGGACCAGACCGGCCATCCCCACCCCCACCGCTGCCGTGTCGGCCTGGGAGAGGGCTCGGGTCAACGCGGCGAGAGTATCCAGCAGCGCGGCGACATCGCCGGGCTGAGCGACCTGCTCGCTGGCCGCCACCCGCCCATCAGAGCGCACCCGGACTCCCCTGATGGAGGTCCCTCCAACGTCGATGCCGACATACGTCACTGCATGGTCCCCGGGGGCCTCGGCCCGCGCTACTCGACGGGGATGTGCTCGGTGGGAAGGTGTTCGTCGGCCTGCTTGCCGACTTTTGCTAGCTCGTCGATGATCGCCTCCAGCGCCTTCAGGCCCTCGAGTCCCGCTCTCATGAGATGGAAGGCCGCCCGGCGGCCGGCCCGACGCAGCGCCACCACCGTCTCTGACTGATTACTCATCCGACCTCATCTCATCCCGCCGCGGACTCTTCTCCGCCGTCTCATTTCTCCTCGGATTGCCGCCGCTTGCGGCCCGAACCTCCGAAAGTAACCCGCAGAACGCCTTCTTCGAGACGGGCCTGGGTGACCTGGCGTCGCCGCAGACTGTCGGGGAGCAGGAAGGAGCGGCGATACGGACCCACCTGCACGTAGAGCTCCTGTCCGTGCCGGAACACATCGAGGTCGCCCTTGTCCACGAACGGCACCTCCATCTGCATCACCACCTGGCCGTGCGCCTCCTCCACCCGGAAGGGGCTATGGGCGGAAAAGCCCATGATCGGATCGAGGTCACCGTAAAGCTCGCCCGCCATCTGCCGCAGCCGGTCTAGCCCGACCATCTCGTCGTCGAACAGCCGCAGGCGCAACCGGGGCACATCGGCGAAGGCCGAGTCGATGGTGTCGAGGTGCCCTTTCTGAATCGCCCGCCACCGTTCGAAGTAGGGATCGGAGACCAGGTCAGGCAAGACCCGGTTCACCACGACCCCATCCACTCCATAGCCGAAAAGGCCCAGATAGGTGAAGGTCCGGCGGGCTTCGTCGATAACCATCTTCTCGGGGTTGATCACGAGCCGAGCCGAGGTGATCGCCGGGTCGCCCAGAAGCTGTTTTACTTCTTCGACGCCTTCGAACACAGACTGGGCGGCCTGAAAGACCGAATCCTCGGGCACCGGCAGATCGGTGAGCCTGGTCAGTAAAGGCCGGGCGGCTCGCATGATCCTGCGTTCCGCGGGCATGACCCGCTCGAAGTACCACGACAGCACCTCAGGCAGCGACAACAACCGCAGGGTCTCGGCGGTCGGTGCACAATCGACCACGAGGGCGTCGTACTTCCCCGAACGGGCGTGCCGGTTGACCTCGAGCAAGGCGAACAACTCGTCCATGCCGGGGAACACCAGGAACTCCTCGGCCTCGATCCCGCTGACGCCACCCCAGTCGAAAACCTGCATGATCTGATCTCGAATCGAGCCCCAATGTCGGTCCAGTTGGGCCTGGGTGTCGATCTGCTGGCCCCACAGATTGGGCGCCACTTCGATCTCGTCGTCGGCCAGGGACAACATCAAGGCATCGGCCAGGGAGTGGGCGGGATCGGTGGAAGAGATCAGCGTCCGGTATCCCCGATCGGCCGCGCTCAGGGCGGTGGCGGCGGCCACGGTGGTCTTGCCCACTCCGCCCTTGCCCGTGACCAGGAGGATTCTCATCAGGCGGCGAGCCCGATCATCGCCACGCCCTCATCCGGGACCGAGCTGTTCGACTCTCTTCCGCAGGCCCCGCAGCGCGGTGCCCACCAGTTGCTTCTCCGCTTGCTTGCGCAGAAACCCAGGAATCGTGAAAGCGGGCTCGACCTTGAGGCCATAGACCACCTCGGTGCGGCCTTCGCCCACCTCCCGGAACACGTAGGAGCCCTCGAGTTCCTTGAGATCGGGGCCGGGCTCTGCCTCCCAGACCATCTCGTTGGGCTCGTCGTAGGAATAGATCAGGGTGTAGGTGATCTCCTTGATCATCCCATCGATCACGAACCGGGCGCGGTGCGCCCGTCCCTTGGCATCCTTCTCGAGTATCTCGACCTGTCGCACCCCGGTAGCCCATTGCGGATAAGACTCGAGGTCGGCCGCCACCGAAAAAACCTCGGCCGGGCTGGCTTTGATCTCGATCGTCTCGACGGTCCCTTCCGCCATCAACACTCCACTGTCCCTGAGGTCCGCGGTCGGGGGGTCCCAACCGGACCCTGAGGTTAGCGGCGGTGCTCGAATTGGCTAACGGCCGTTCGACGAGAAGTGCATCCAGTCCTTGGCCGTCTGCCAGTGCCCGCCCCAGCCCCAGCCCATCTCGGCAAAGGCGGCCACGGCTCCGTCTGTTTCGAGGATCATCCCCGGGCGGATGTTGCTGCGATCCAGGTATGCCGAGGCCAGCTCGGGGGCGACCACCTCAGCCTTCACGTACGGGTTGTGGAAGGGGTTGATGTCAACCGCCAGCCCATAAGCGTGCATCGACCATCCGCCCGAGCGGCCCACCGCCGGACGGCACTCGAAACTCCCGGTGACATTGCCGTCCCCCGTGGGGTGCGCATCCATCTCCGCTTGATCCTGGATCCGCATCTCCTCGATCGGAAAGCGCCTTCCCCAGAGCCCGCGGAAGACCTCGACCACGCCGGCGGCATAGGCGGAGTTGACGATCATCTCTCCGGTGTGGGGCAGGTGATCGAACCCCCAAAAGCTCATGGTCAAGTAGGTGAGCTCGTCCAGGCTCGCCGGGCACTCCGGGCGCCACGATGATCGCACGGCCACCTCGTCCGGCACCGGTCCCGCAGTCCACGCGAAGCCCTCTCCCGTCGGCGGCGGGAGCAGGTCAAGGCTTGGAAAACGCCGGTTGACGAGCTCGATCGGGGTGGGCTGGGGCACTCCCAGGCCGTCGGCGCGCAGCTCCAACAGGCGGGTGCCAAGCCAATCCGGCCGCACCGTCCCCGGCTCCGGGGGAGGGGAGGTGGTGGTGGGACTCGAGGTGGGGATCGCCGGAGGCGCCGGAGCGACAGTGGTCAGCACCGACTGATCCGCCGAGGTTCCCGGGGCCGGGGCGGTGAGAGCCGGCACCGTGGACGGGGAGGCGCCCGTACAGGCGACGAGACCGACCAGCACCCACCACCTCACCCTCACCACTCGTATTCCACCGGACGCCTGGTCGCCCGAAAGTACCCCACGTTCTGACAGGTGGTGGGTCCTACTCGCCAGTGACTGGCCTGGGGCTGGTGGACATCGCCATAGAAGTGACGGTGCGGCCGGTGCCGGCGGATGTAATCCAGTATGGGCTGGCTACTTCGCTCCTGCCTCCCCGTGATGACGTCGGTGCAAAGCTGCTCGACCGCCGGTGGCAGGTGCGAACAGAGCACGTCCACGGGACCGATGGCGGCAAGCTTTGCCTCCATCTCCTCGTCACTCACCTCACCGGCCCCGGCCATCGGCGTGGCGATTCCCCCTCCGACAAAGCCGAAGGAGCGACCCCCGATCTCCACCGCTTCCCCGTCGACAAAGCGCATCGCCGGCGGTAGATGCGCCCTGAGTATCTCGGGATGATCGACATTGCCGTATGTGCAGAATCCAACCGCCCCGTAAAGCGCGGCCCCGCACTTCTCGTACTCGGCGCTGACCCCGGTCTGAATGGCCGCCCTCACCTCGGCCCGCCGGCTGCCGACGACGTCGGTCCAGGCCTGGCGCATGGCGGCGTAATTGCCGGCGGCCCGATGACCTGCCACTTCACCGCCGAATTCGCGGCCGAGCACGTCGGCGATGATCCCCTCATGGGTCCGGTAATCGAGGAGGTTGATCAGGTCGCCGAGAATCAGAAGGGGCTCGCCCCGTTGCGCCACCTTCTCCAGGGCCTGGAAAGCCCCATGAACATCGGAGACGAGCAGTACCTTCAACGGTTCTCCGGCCCTGGGGCGAGGGCGTCCGGACCCGGTTCGGTCGGGCCCGGACGGCCGGCCCAACCCGCATACCAGGCTGCTGCCGCCGCGCCCGCCCCGGCCAGGACCAGAGCCACCGGCCAGGACAAGTCACGGGGAGAGAACTCCGCCGACATTCCGGCCATGCCAAACCCCACCAGGGCACCGACGACCATGCGCCCGGGTCTGCCGTAGCGTTCTTCGGGGTCGAACCGGCGCCAGGCGGCCACGCTTCCCCCCAAGTAGGTCAAGAAGATCCAGCCGATGAGAGCGACCACCCCGGCGGCGAGCGTCACCGCGTAAACCTTGACCACCAGTTACTCCTCGGTCGCCGCGAGGCTACCCGGTGACGGCTCCCCGCTCCGCCGAACCAACCAGCCGGGCGTACTTGGCGAGAGCCCCGCCGGGGTAACGGGGTGTTTGCGGTTTCCAGTTCGCCGCCCGGCGGGTGAGGATCGCCTCCTCGACCAGCAGCTGGAGGCTCCGCCGGGGAACGTCCACCCTGATGCGGTCCCCCTCCTCGACCAGGCCGAGCGGACCGCCCACCTCCGACTCGGGAGCAACGTGACCGATACAGAGCCCGGTGGTCCCCCCCGAGAAGCGGCCGTCGGTGACCAGCAGCACCTCCTTGCCCAGCCCGGCGCCTTTGATGGCCGCCGTGATCTGCAGCATCTCCCGCATTCCCGGCCCCCCTTTGGGCCCTTCGGAGCGGATCACCACCACATCACCGGGATGGATCTGCTGGTGGAAGTGCGCCTCGAGGGCGCTCTGCTCCCCCTCGAAGACACGGGCGGGGCCTTCGAAGACGTCGAGGTCGATCCCGGCCACTTTGACCACGGCCCCTTCGGGCGCCAAATTTCCCCGCAAGACCGCGATGCCACCTTCCTGGGCTAGCGGCAAAGCGACGGAC
>DATHSX010000500.1:0-2658 GCA_035463935.1 Acidimicrobiia bacterium
TCTTTCACGTTTTCGGGCTGACCGGAGACATCCTACGGGGGGTGATCCTGACGGTTCCGGCCTTCTTCCTGATCGGACTGATCCTGGCCCGGGTCACCCTGCGGCAGGGTCGCCTGGGGCCGGCGATCTTCGTTCACTCGGGATACAACCTGCTGGCCTTGATCGTGCTGCTCCTCCCGCCCGAGCTCCTGGAACAGGCGGCGCAGACGGGCAGTTGACCCATCGCCGGTCCGCCTCAGTTGCCGGTCAGCCCGACCGCCCGGCGCACGGCCACCATCGTCCCCTCGGTCCGGGCCCGGGCGTCCAACGCGGCCCTGGCCATCACATGCCCCACTTCGTCGTCCGTCATGGCCTTGAACCGGGTACGGATCGGGGTTAGCCGGTCGACCACCGCCCCGGCTACCGCGGCCTTGAAGGGCCCGTAGCCGGAGTCGGCAAACTGCGTGGCGAGCTCATCCACCGTCCGTCCCGAACAGAGGGCGAAGATCTCGAGGAGGTTGGAAATACCCGGCTTTTCGCCCCAGTCGTAGGCCACCCTTCGTCCCGAGTCGGTTACCGCCGCTTTGACCTTCCTCGTGATCACCTCCGGCTCATCGAGCAGATTCACCCGGGAGTCGGGATCGGGATCGGACTTCGACATTTTGGTGGTGGGATCCTGCAGCGACATCACCCGAGCGCCGATCTTGGGAGTGATGCGGTCGGGCACGGGGAACAACTCCCCAAACCTGCTGTTGAAGCGGACGGCGAGATCGCGGGTGAGCTCCAGGTGCTGGGTCTGATCATCGCCGACCGGAACCGCGTGGACCCGGTGCAACAGGATGTCGGCAGCCATCAAGACCGGATAGGCGAGGAGTCCGAGATTCTGTCCTCCCCGGTCCGACTTCTCCTTGAACTGAATCATCCGCTCGAGCTGGCCCACTCCCGAGATCGTGCCGAGGATCCAGGTCAGCTCGGCGTGCTGAGGGACCTGGGACTGGAAGTAGAAGAGGGAACGGGTCGGTTCCACCCCGGTGGCCAGCACGACCTTGGCCGTCGTGAGTCGTGCCCGGTCGAGCTCACTGGGTTCGTACGGGACCGTCATCGCATGGAGGTCCACCACGCAGTAGAAGGTCTCGAATTCCCGTTGCATCGCCACCCAGTTGTCGAGTGCTCCCACCAGGTTGCCGAGATGGAGCTCACCGGTGGGCTGGATGCCCGAGAACACCCGTTTTCGTTCCGCCATCGTTCCTCCGTTTTTGCCGCCCAGGCGCGCCCGGCCCCGGGGGCACACGCCAGAAGGGCCAAATTAGCCCTCACCGGGGGGGCTTTCGGACCCTTTGCCCCCGCCGGCTTGAGCGGATGCCACCTCGGGCCGATATCCCGCCCATGGGCCGCTTGGATCGTGGTCACAACGTGTTCTGCCTGGAATCGTTCTGGCACCAGCGGCTCGATGGCGATCGCCTCTCGGTCCGGCCGCTGCTCGAACTCCTGTACGCCTCGAGGGGCACCAGGTTCGTCCACCTGACCTGCAGTACGGTCGAGGAGTTGGCCTACAACCTCCGCCGCCACAAGCGGTACCGCAGCTATGGGACGGTTTATCTGGCCTTCCACGGCGCTCGCGGCCACCTTTTGTTGGCAGATGGGAGCCGGCTTCCGATCGAGGACCTGGCCGAGATGGCCGCGGGTCGGCTGGACGGCTGCCTGGTCCACTTCGGCAGTTGCTGGACCGCGCTCGATGTGGGTCAGATCTATGGATTCCTATCTCAAACCGGAGCCTGCCTGGCCACCGGTTACACCAAGGCGGTGGATTGGATCGACAGCGCGGCGATGGACCTGCTGGTGCTCGACTGGGCGCGGGAGTACTCCAATGGCAAATCCCTGGTCGACAAGCTGATCTACACCTACGCCGGACTGGTGGACGAGACCGGCTTTACCGCCATCTCGGGGAACTGATCACTCAGACGGCGCCCCGGCTGCATTGGGCCTCGCTGGGCGTGAACAGGCGGTCTACCTCCTGGCGGGCCGGGTCGTCGTGGGCCGCCGCGACCAGGGCGGCCTCGGCGGCCTCGAAAGTGGTACGGATCTCCTCGCTCGCCCCGGCGACCACCTCGATCCATGCCCCGAGGGCGGGTCCCAGCACCCCGCGGTCGGCGGACAGACCGGACAGCACCGGCTGGATGCTCGCCAGGTGGTTACCCCACACCCGGTAATGCCCGGCGATCGCATCCCGGGCCCCGGCCAGAGGCCGCTGGGTCGGCAGGAACGACAACCCGGCGAAGACCGACAGCGAGGACCGGACATGGGCGGCCAGCAGGTCGGTCTGGTCCAGCACCGAAAGCGCGTCCCGGTAGACCGCCTCGGGATCGCCCCGGTCCACAACGGTGGCGAACAAACAGTCCTCGGCCACGAAGTAGTCGACCCAAACGGGAGCACCTTCCGCCGTCCGGGTGGCTTCGACCAGACGTGTGAAGCTCTGCCGGTAGAGGGCACGGTTGGTGAAGAACGCACCCACGGTGAGGATCACCAGCGCGCCCAGCACCCAAGCCCCGACTACGGCTCGCCGGGACCGGGGCGAGGCCGGCGGGGTCCCGGTGGACTCCATCGGCGGGGAAGGTTCGTCGGTGCTGGACAAGATGGCAGCCATCATGGCCCCCCGGGGCGCCCATCCGCTCCCGCCGG
>DATHSX010000501.1:0-10659 GCA_035463935.1 Acidimicrobiia bacterium
GGCCTCAACCCCTCCAACGACGGCACGGTGATCAGGCTTAGCTTCCCGCCGCTGACCGAGGAGCGGCGTCGTGAGCTCATCAAGATGGTCAGACACATGGCCGAGGAGGGGAGGGTGGCGGTGAGGAACGTGAGACGCCACGTGAAAGAGGGCATCGAGACCCTTCACGGCGAGGTCTCCGACGATGACATCCGCCGCGCCGAAAAGGAGCTCCAGGATCTGACCGATCGCCACGTTCAGAAAATCGACGATCTCCTTGCCCATAAGGAGACCGAGCTGCTGGAGGTTTGACGTGGCCGAGCCCGACGCCGGCTCTGGGTCGGCTTCCTCCACCGACGAGGGGCGTCGCCGTTACAGCCGTCCGTGGGAGGAGCCGCTGGAACCATCAGCTTCTGCTGCACCCATGGAGCCCGGGAAGGAGGGGGACCAGGCCGAGCCGCCAGAGGGGGGAGAGGGATCCCCTCCGGCTGACGATCTTGGGTCTCTCAGTGCGGACGAGGCGGAGCGAGCTATATCGGAGCAGGCTTACCTCCGGGCCACCACCGCTGAATACCGGGACCTGGCCGAGGAGATCGCCCGGGGTGGGGACGGCCCGACCACGATGTCCGCAGTGGCTGCCTCCATGGCGGGCGTCGGCACTGGCCTCGTCGACTTCGAAGATGTGACCGGCAAACGTGGACTCTCCGAAGAAGAGGTCGAGCACGTCGAACAGGCGGCCGCCTCCGACCTCACCCTCCGGATCATCTCGGCGATCGTCCTGGTGGGACTGTTCGCGGCAACGCTGTTCTTGGGCGGATGGCTGTTCACGCTGTTCGTCGGGGCAGTGATGGTGATTGGCGTCGGCGAGTTCTACGCCACCCTTCGCCGCCAGGGATACGTGCCTCTCGCCCTTTTTGGCTTGCTAGGCGTCCTCGGCAGCGCCGTCGGAGCCCATCTCGATGGACCGGGTCCGGTGCTTGTGACGATGCTGGTCACGGTGGTGGCGGTGGTGCTCTTCTTTTCGGTGATGACTCGGCGCCAGCCGCTGGAGAACGCCGCGGTCACCGTCCTCGGGGCCACTTGGGTTGCACCCCTAGCTCTGGCTTCCACCATCCGTAACGCTCGGCAGGGGATCGCCCTGATTCTGCTGGCTGTGCTCCTGGCCGCCTTTTTCGACATCGGCTCCTACTTCGCCGGTCGGGCGATCGGCCGCCACCAACTGGCCCCGCAGTTGTCGGCCAAAAAGACCTGGGAAGGGCTGATCGGAGGCATAGTCACGACGGTGGCCGTCTCCGCTTTCCTGTCGACCGTCGACTACTTCCCGGTGGACCTGGGACAGGCGCTCACCCTGGCGGCCATCGTCGTGGTCCTCGCCCCGTTGGGCGATGCCGCCGAATCGATGATCAAGAGAAGCCTCGGCGTCAAGGATATGGGCTCGGTGCTGCCGGGCCACGGGGGAATGCTGGATCGAATCGATGCTTTCCTCTTTGTGGTCCCGGCCGCGTTCGTGTTCTTTCGATCTGCCGGACTCCTGTGAGCCAGGCATTGGTCGTGCTCGGCGCCACCGGGTCGGTGGGGCGCCAGACGCTGGAGGTGGCGCGCCGTCTGGCCATGCCCGTGATGGGCCTAGGTGCCAGGCAACCTTCGGTTGAGTTTGCCCGGATGGCCAGTTCCTTTCCAGAAGCCCGGATGGCCGTGTCTGGCGGATCCGGTGAGGAGAGGCGGTGGTTCGCGCACGAGGTCGGAGATGACCGGGTGGCGTTTGGCCGGGAGGCTCTGACCTCTCTCGCTTCGATTCCGGGGGCGGTGGTGATGAACGCCGTCGTCGGGATCGCGGGCTTGCCACACTCCCTGGCAGCCCTGACGGCAGGCAATCGACTGGCACTGGCCAACAAGGAATCGATGGTGGCCGCGGGCGAGCTGGTGCGATCGGCGCTGGCTAGCGGCGGCGGGGAATTGATCCCGGTCGACTCCGAGCACTCAGCGATCTTCCAGTGCCTGCTTGGAGAAGACCGCCACGCCCTGCGACAGATCATCCTGACCGCCAGCGGAGGCCCGTTGCGGGGCTGGTCGTCCGATCAGATCGAGCAAGTGACGCCCGCCCAGGCCTTGGCGCATCCGAACTGGTCCATGGGACGGCGAATCACGGTCGATTCGGCCTCGTTGGCCAACAAAGCCCTCGAAGTCATCGAAACCCATCACCTCTTCGACGTCGGGTTCGATCAGATCCGGGTGCTCGTCCATCCGCAGAGCGTCATTCACTCGATGGTCGAATTTTCGGACGGGTCGATCAAGGCTCACCTTGGCCGGCCCGACATGCGCATCCCCATCGAATACGCCCTCACCCACCCTGAGCGAGGGCCGGGGCTCGTGGAGTCGTTCGAGTGGAAAGACGCCAACTTCACGTTCGAGGAACCAGACCTGAACATGTTCCCGGCTCTCCAGCTCGGGTACGCAGCGGGAAGGGCAGGCGGGAGTGCTCCGGCCGTATTCAACGCCGCCGACGAGGTTGCGGTCGAGGCCTTCTTGCAGGGCCGGCTCGGCTTCACGGGGATGGCGCGGGTGATTGCCCAAACGCTGGAAACCGTTGAGCACTCGATGCCGTCCAACCTCGATGAGGTCATCGAAGTCGATCGGGCCGCGCGGTCTGCCGCGGCGGCCATTGTGGCGGGCGCGTGCTGATAAGGCTGGTTTGCGATGGCGGCTACCCCCCGGTTACCGCCGGGCGCTGGTTACCGTGACGACCCCAGACTCACCCTTGTCCGTCCCCCAGGAGAGCTGACTTTGCTCGGCGGAATAGGCGGGATCCTCGCCATCATCTTTTTTGTCACGGCCCACGAGTTCGGCCACTTCGTCGCGGCCAAGGCCGTCGGCATCAAGGCCACCGAGTTCTTCTTCGGCTTCGGGCCCAAGCTGTGGTCGTTCCGCAGGGGCGAAACCGAGTACGGCGTCAAACTGATACCGCTCGGGGGCTATGTGCGGGTGGTCGGCATGAATCCCCTTGAGGACATCGACCCAGCCGACGTGGGGCGCACTTATCGGGAAAAGCCTTTCTGGAAGAAGACGGTGGTGGTGCTGGCCGGAGTCGGCATGAACTTCCTCCTCGCCTACCTCATCTTTGGTGGTGTCCTGGTGGCCGGTGGCATCAGTGAACTCTCGACCAGCATTGATGAAGTCGTACCCTCGTTCGACGATGGCAGCGCCACGCCGGCAGCCGGGGCAGGGCTCCGATCCGGTGACCGTATCGTCGCCATCGACGGGGTTCCCACGCCAGAGTGGAGCGACATCTCCTCGGCCCTGGCCGCGCGACCGGATCAGGATGTCGATCTGACCATCGAGCGGGCGGGTAGCCGGTTCACCGCCACGGTGACGTTGGGATCCCGCATGGACGAGACCACGGGTCAAATTCGCGGTTTTCTCGGGGTAGCTCCCGGTCTGGTCGAACGGTCGGTGGGAGTCGGGGAGGCTGCAGGTCTGGCGGGGAGGCAGTTGGGGCTAGCGGTATCGGCTACGTTCGAGGTATTCGGCCGGATCGTCAACCCCGAGACCCTGGCCAGACTGGCCGGGGTCTTCGTCGGCGACACCGACATTCCCGACGAAATCCGGCCGGTGAGCCCGATAGGTGTCGGCAACATCGGCAGCCAGGTCGATGAGTTCGGTGTCTTGCCGTTTCTCATCCTGCTGGCTTCCGTGAACGTGATGCTGGCCACCCTGAACGTCCTCCCCCTCTATCCGCTCGATGGTGGCCACTTTGCCGTCGCCCTTTACGAGAAGATCACGCGCCGCCAGGCCAACGTCCGGGTGCTGGCTCCGGTGGCAGCGCTGGTGATCGCACTGGTCGGCTTCCTGGGGTTGGTGGGGATCATCCTCGACATCGTCAACCCGATCGATATCTAGCCTGTGGCCGTGATTCCCCGCCGGCCCTCGCGCCAGATAGTTGTGGGCAGCGTGCCGGTAGGGGGTGGCGCCCCCGTGAGTGTGCAGTCGATGTGCACAACCAAGACTGCGGACGTTGACGGCACCCTGGCCCAGGTATACGCCCTCAAAGGGGCGGGCGCCGACATAGTCCGCATCACGTGCAATGACGTTGAGGCGGCGCAAGGGCTAGCGGAAATCGTCCCTCGCTCACCTGTGCCGATCGTGGCGGATATCCATTTCCAGTACCGGCTCGCACTGGCCGCGCTCGAGGCCGGGGTGCAGGGGCTCCGGCTCAACCCCGGCAACATCCGTAAGGAAGATCAGATCAAGACCGTGGCCAGGGAGGCGAAGGCACGTGGTGTGCCGATCCGGATCGGCGTGAACGCGGGCTCTCTCGACAAGGATCTACTGGATCGCTTCGGTGCGCCGGTTCCAGAGGCACTGGTCGAGTCGGCGTTGACCGAGGTGCGATATCTGGAGGAGGTCGACTTCTTCGACATCAAGATCTCTGTCAAGCATTCGAATGTTCCCTCCATGGTGGACTCCTACCGGCTGCTGGCCGAAAGGGTCGAGTATCCGCTGCATCTCGGGGTGACCGAGGCGGGGCCCCTTCCTGGCGGGCTCATCAAGTCCGTAGCCGGTATTTCCACACTTCTGCTGGAGGGGATAGGCGACACGATCAGGTTCTCGCTGACGGCCGACCCGGTCGAGGAGGCCAAGGCCGGCCGGCAATTGCTCGAGTACCTGGGCCTACGGGAGCGAAAGAGCCTGGACCTGATCGCCTGTCCTTCCTGTGGAAGAGCCGAAGTGGATGTGATCAGGGTCGCCGAGGAGGCACAGAAGGCGCTCCAGGCCGAGCAGTTGCCGATTCAGGTGGCCGTCATGGGCTGTGTGGTGAATGGGCCCGGGGAGGCCCGCGAAGCCGACCTCGGCATTGCCGCCGGCCGCGGCAAAGGACACCTATTTGTCAAGGGCCAGGTGGTCCGCGTAGTGCCGGAGGCCGAGATGGTTTCGGCCCTGGTCGAAGAAGCTCGCCGCCTGGTGGCAGAAGGCGTGGAGGCACGCCTCGCCGCCGCGGACCAAGACGCCGCGGCCATCGCCCAGGCGGTGCGCGAAGAGCTGATCCAGGTCCAAGGCGACGCCAACAAGGTGGAGATCAAGCGGCGGGCGGTGGCGGAAACCGCGAAGGGATAGACCCGACGCCGGTCTCCGGCGATGGTATTTCCCGCTTCGCGCGTGAGACCACCCGTTACGCTCCGGCTCCCATGCGGTGGTCGCAGGCTTTCATTCCTACCCTTCGCGAGGACCCGGCGGAAGCTGAGGCCGTCAGCCACCGGCTTCTGATTCGGGCCGGCTTCATTCGTCAGCTCTCGGCCGGTCACTATTCGATGCTGCCCCTGGGCCAGCGCGTCAGGGCGAAGATTGACCGCATCATCCGCGAGGAGATGAATGCCATCGGCGGCCAGCAGTTTCATCTGCCGGCTCTTCATCCGGGGGAGATCTGGAAGAAGTCGGGCCGGTGGGACAAGATGGGAGAGGAACTATTCCGGCTCAAGGACCGCAAGGGGGCGGACAACTGCCTGGGGATGACCCACGAGGAAGTATTCGCCATCCTCGCCACCGAGCTGCCGTCCTACCGAGATCTGCCCCAGATCTGGTACCAAATTCAGACGAAGTTCCGAGACGAGCCCCGTCCCAAATCGGGCGTGTTGCGGCTTCGCGAGTTCACCATGAAGGATTCGTATTCGCTCGACCTCGATTGGGCCGGGCTCGACGTCTCGTTTGAGAAGCACCACGCCGCCTACCAGACGATCTTCGGGAGATTCGGGCTCCAGGCGGTTGATGTGGAGGCTTCTTCAGGGGCGATGGGAGGGAGCGACTCGGTCGAGTTCATGGTGCGCAGCCCGGCAGGGGAGGATTGGATAGTGACCTGTCCCACGTGTGACTATCGAGCCAATCTGGAGCGGGCGGTGTCGCGGCTCCCGGCCGTTGACGATGCCCCGTCTCCGCCGGTTCCGGAGGAGTTCGCTACGCCGGGCATCAAGACCATCGCCGCCCTGGCGGAGGGATTCGCCGACATTGCGGCTCCCGAGCGACAGCTCAAGACGCTCGTGTACGTGCTCGACGGGCAGCCGACCCTGGTCATCGTCCGCGGCGACCATGAGCTTTTGGAGCAGAAGCTGATCGACGCCAGCGGGGCCGTTCAGGTCCGGCCAGCCCAACCCGAGGAGATCAAGACCTTGCTGGGAGCGCTGCCGGGCAGCCTGGGAGCGGTCGGGGTCACACATCTGCCGGTCATCGCCGACCTCGAGCTGCAGGGACGCACCAACATGGTGACCGGAGCCAACCGCGATGGGTGGCACTTGAAGGGGGTCGACGTCGACCGCGATCTCAAGGTTGGCCAATGGGCGTCGCTACGCACTGTGCGGGAGGGCGAACCCTGCCCCAAGTGCGGCTCCCCGCTCGATCTCTGGAAGGGTATCGAAGTGGGCCACATCTTCAAGCTCGGCACGCAGTACTCGGAGGTCATGGGCGCTCTGGTGCAGGACGAGACCGGCGCATCGCACCCGATCGTCATGGGTTCTTACGGCATCGGTTTAGAACGATCAATGGCCGCGGTGGTGGAGTCATGGCATGACGATCGCGGTATCGTGTGGCCGGTGGCAGTGGCGCCCTTCGAGGTGGTGCTGACAGTGCTGCGGCCCGACGACGCACCGACTCTGACGGCGGCCACCACGATCTATGACTCTCTGGTCGCCGCCGGCATCGAGGTGATATTCGATGACCGGCCCGAACGCCCCGGAGTCAAGTTCGCCGATGCGGAGTTGATCGGATTCCCGTATCGGGTGACGATCGGCCCTAAAGGCGTTGGCCTGGGCAAGGCTGAGGTGACCACGAGGGCAGGCTTGAGCACCGAGGAGATGCCGCTCTCCGAACTCGCGGATCGGTTGTTGAATCTGCTGAGGGGGCAAGGGTCATGATCCCTTCACTCCGGCTATCCCCGCGCCTGTCGTAGTCCGACCCCACCCCAGCCGTGCCTCGCCGGTATAGACCACCATTCCGGCGTCCCGAACGAATCCGGCCAGGGTCATCCCGAGCTCGCGAGCAAGGTCCACGGCCAGCGACGAAGCGGCCGAGACGCCCGCCACCACCGGGATCCCGGACACCGCCGCCTTCTGGGCGATTTCGAACGAGACCCGTCCCGACACCATGAGAATCACCTCTCCCAATGGCCAGCGGCGGCGGGCGAGTGCTCCGATGGCCTTGTCAGCGGCGTTGTGCCGTCCGATGTCTTCGGCGGCGGCCAGGAGGTCGCCCGCCGAGTCGAAGATCCCAGCACCGTGCAGACCGCCAGTAGCGGCGAAGGTGGGCTGGGCCTGGGCGAGGCGGGCGGGCAGGGAGATCAGCAGGTCGGCAGCAACCACCGGGCCGGGAGGCAGGGGCCGGGCGGCGACTCGAACCGCGTCGATCGAAGCCTTCCCACAAACGCCACAGCTCGACGTGGTGTAGGTGCTGCGCCGGAATTGTTCGGGATCGACCTCGACCCCTGCGGCGAGCGTCAGTTGGAATCGGTCGCCGTCTCCCAACTTGATCACCCCGGAGACCTCGGTCGGAGACAGCACGATGCCTTCTGTGAGGGCGAATCCCGTCACCAGATCGGCCTCGGCTCCGGGCGTCCTCATCAGGACCGCCAGGGGGACGTCGCCGAGGCGGATCTCCATCGGCTCTTCCACCACCAACCGGTCGGTGGCATCGGTGATGTCGGGGCCGCTGACGCGCCTGACCGGAACCTCGGTGACCTGGCTCACCCCTAAAACCTACTTCCGCCTGCCGACTTCCGTCTACCGTCAGCGAGATGCGAGCCCACAACTTCGGTGCCGGACCTTGCACCCTGCCACTCGAAGTTCTCGAGGAGGTTCAGGCCGAATTCGTTGACTTCGCCGGGACCGGGATGTCCCTCATCGAGCTGTCGCATCGTTCCCCCGCCTACGAGGCGGTCCACGACGAGGCTCTGCGGCTCGCCCGCGAGGTGGCGGAGGCACCGGAGCAGTTCGAGGTGCTGTTCGTCCAGGGAGGCGCCACCCTGCAGTTCGCCATGGTGGCGATGAACCTCCTCCATCCCGGCGACAGGGCAGGCTATGTCGTCTCCGGCTCATGGGCGAAGAGGGCCCTGGAGGATGCCGGGCCCCACGGCGACGTGTACTCCGTCTGGGACGGCAAGTCGACGTCGTACACGACCATGCCGTCCCCTTCCCAGATCGAGGCCCTGCCCGGGACCCGGTATCTGCACATCACCACCAACGAAACCATCGGGGGGATCCGCCTGGTGGAAATGCCTGAGGCGGTGGCACCGATGGTTGCCGACATGTCGAGCGAGTACCTGGCCCGACCCATTGACTGGTCCCGGTACGACCTCGTCTATGGAGGGGTGCAGAAGAACCTGGCCCCGGCCGGGATGGCGGTGGTCTACGTCCGGCGCGAGGCCCTGGAGAAAGCCCGGGCCGATCTGGGGGCTGCACTCCGATATCGCTGGTACGCCGAGAACCGCTCGCTTGGCAACACCCCGCCGATGTTCGCCATATACCTGATGGGCAAGGTGCTCGGCCGTATGAAAGCCGCCGGGGGGATCAGGGCGCTCGAGAAGGCCGCAGCGGTCAAGGCCGGGACCATCTACCAGGTCATCGATGAGAGCGGGGGCTTCTATCGGAACCCGGTCGACCCCGCCGTCCGTTCCCACATGAACGTCGTGTTCCGGCTGGCCGACGAGGCCCTGGAGAAGCAGTTCCTGAAGGAGGCGGAATCCGCTGCCATGATTGGCCTGAAGGGCCATCGGAGCGTGGGCGGTTTGCGGGCCAGCCTCTACGCCGCTCTCCCCCTGTCATCGGTGGAATTTCTGGCTGACTTCATGCGGGAGTTCCAGGCCTCGAACCGGTAAAGGCTCGTTCGCGCCGCCGAGCACAGGGAATCCGGAGTCTTGCCCCGCACCGGGACCTCCGATCGGTGGGGACGGCCCCGGGTTATAATCGGAGCCCAAGTTAAGGACGCTTTCTGGAGGTGGGCGCCCTGCCCACCTCTTTATTGTCACGACAGGATTGAGACCCCCGAACCGTGGAAACGCTGCAAATGGCGACAGTCGAGCAACTCTGGCAGATCGTCGAGCCATATCTGGCGGCCGAAGGGCTTGAGCTGGATGATCTCGAGTTGGTCGGTCGCGGCCCAACCCGGACCCTGCGGGTTGTCATCGACGGCGTGATGAGCGACGGGTCGGGGATGGTTGATCTGGACCGCATTTCCGAGGTGTCCCGCGCGCTGTCGCGCCTGCTCGACGCCGAGACGGACATCGAAGGCCCCTATCAACTCGAGGTGTCATCGCCGGGACTGGAACGCAAGCTCACCCGGCGGCCCCATTACGACAAGTCGTTGGGACGGGAGATCGTCGTCAAGACCGCCGCCGGCAGTATCCGGGGGGTGCTGATCGAGGTTGGTGAGGACCAGTTCAGCGTTCGGACAGAAGAGGATCAACCGGTGCAGGTGGCATACGCCGACGTGGTATCTGCACGCACGGTGTTCCGCTGGGAACGGGCCCCCAAGCCGGGTCAGCCGAGGAGGCAGCCATGAGGATGGACGCCAACGTGATGGACGCCCTCGAGGTCCTCGAGCGGGAGCGGGGCGTGCCGGTGGAGACGCTGCTCGATGCCCTGGCCAATGCCCTGGTGTCTGCGTACAAGAGAAGTCGTGGCGCCGCAGAAGAAGCGCGGGTCACCATCGATCCCGACTCGGGTGAAATCACCGTGTACGCCCAGGATCTCGATGAAGACGGCAACGTCACCCGCGAATGGGAGGACACCCCCGACGACTTTGGGCGGATTGCCGCTCAGACTGCCAAACAAGTCATCCAGCAGCGTCTCCGGGACGTGAAACGCGAGCAGGTGTTCGACGTATACGCCGGACGGGAGGGAGACCTCATCACCGGGATCGTCCAGCAAGTGGACGGTCGTTTCACGATCCTCGACCTAGGAGATGCCGAGGCGATCCTTCCCGGATCCGAGCGGATCCCATACGAGCGGCTGGAGCGGGGCAACCGAGTCAAGGCCCTCATCCTCGAGGTGCGGAATGAGACCAAGGGGCCGCAGATCGTCGTGAGCCGGAGCCATCCCGACCTGGTGCGTCGGCTTCTGGAATTGGAGGTGCCGGAGCTGGCCGATGGCACCGTCGAGATAGCGGCCATCGCCCGGGAGCCGGGCCACCGGACCAAGATCGCCGTGGTCTCCCACGATCCCAATGTCGATCCCAAGGGTGCGTGCGTCGGCGCCCGGGGGTCGCGGGTCCGTCAGGTGGTCAACGAGCTGAGAGGCGAGAAGGTCGATGTCGTGCAGTGGCGGGAGAACACCGCCCAGTTCATCGCCGAAGCCCTCGGCCCCGCCAAGGTCAAGGAAGTGCGGGTCGATGAGGTCAACAAGGTCGCCGAGGTGATCGTCACCGAGCATCAACTGTCCCTGGCGATCGGCAAGGAGGGCCAGAACGCCCGGCTGGCCGCCCGGCTGTCGGGATACAAGGTCGATATCCGTTCTGATCACACCGGCCCTCCCGAGACCATCCCCCCGGTCGCTAAGGATGAGGCTTTGGCTTCACGAGCTGAGTCCGTCGCGGGCCCGGCTCCCGCCGAGGAGAGCCCGGAGCCGGCTGAACAACCAACCGCTCCAGCCGACCTGCCAGCCGAGGACCTGCCAGCCGAGGACCTGCCAGCCGAGGACCTGCCAG